>WIJN01000014.1:0-57926 GCA_009496085.1 Streptococcus mitis
GAGCTTAACAGAAGCTGAGCGTAAAGAAAAAGAAACAGCAGTAGATACTAAGAAAGCAGAAGAAGAAGCTAAGATTACAGCAGCAGAAAACGCTGATAAAGTAGCCGAAGCTAAAACAGCAGGTGAAACAGCCATTAAAGGAGTGCACACACCAGGAAACTTAGACACTGTAAAAGAAGCAGCGAAAGCGGACTTAGAAAAAGCAGCGCAAGCCGAAAAAGCAGAAATCGCAGCAGATAAGAGCTTAACAGAAGCTGAGCGTAAAGAAAAAGAAACAGCAGTAGATACTAAGAAAGCAGAAGAAGAAGCTAAGATTACAGCAGCAGAAAACGCTGATAAAGTAGCCGAAGCTAAAACAGCAGGTGAAGCTGCAGTCAAAGCAGTCCACACACCAGGAAACTTAGATACTGTAAAAGAAGCAGCGAAAGCGGACTTAGAAAAAGCAGCGCAAGCCGAAAAAGCAGAAATCGCAGCAGATAAGAGCTTAACAGAAGCTGAGCGTAAAGAAAAAGAAAACGCAGTAGATACTAAGAAAGCAGAAGAAGAAGCTAAGATTACAGCGGCCGAAAACGCTGATAAAGTAGCCGAAGCTAAAACAGCAGGTGAAGCTGCAGTCAAAGCAGTACATGACAATGGTGACTTAGAAGCAAATAAAGAGAAAGCCCTAGAAGCAATTCAAACAGCATCAGAAGCTAAGATTGCTTCAATTGATAAGAATACTAAATTGTCAGACGATGAAAAAGCAGCAGCGAAAGCTGAAGTAGCGCAAGCAGCCATCGCAGCTGTAAATGCTATCAATGAGGCGAAAGATCAAGATGGTGTAGACGGTGCTCAAACTACAGGAGTTAAAGCAATTGAAGCAGTAACACCAGTAGGTAAAGAGAAAGCCCTAGAAGCCATCCAAACAGCATCAGAAGCTAAGATTGCGTCAATTGATAAGAATGCTAAATTGTCAGATGATGAAAAAGCAGCAGCGAAAGCCGAAGTAGCGAAAGCCGCTATCGCAGCCGTTAACGCTATCAATGAAGCGAAAGATCAAGAAGGCGTAGATGGCGCTCAAACTACAGGGGTTAAAGCAATTGAAGCAGTAACACCAGTAGGTAAAGAGAAAGCCCTAGAAGCCATCCAAACAGCGTCAGAAGCTAAGATTGCTTCAATTGATAAGAACGCTAAATTATCAGACGATGAAAAAGCAGCAGCGAAAGCCGAAGTAGCGAAAGCCGCTATCGCAGCCGTTAACGCTATCAATGAAGCGAAAGATCAAGAAGGCGTAGATGGCGCTCAAACTACAGGAGTTAAAGCAATTGAAGCAGTAAATCCAGTAGGTAAAGAGAAAGCCCTAGAAGCTATCCAAACAGCGTCAGAAGCTAAGATTGCCTCAATTGATAAGAACGCTAAATTGTCAGACGATGAAAAAGCAGCAGCGAAAGCCGAAGTAGCGAAAGCAGCCCTCGCAGCCGTTAATGCTATCAATGAGGCGAAAGATCAAGAAGGCGTAGATGGCGCTCAAACTGCAGGAGTTAAAGCAATTGAAGCAGTAAATCCAGTAGGTAAAGAGAAAGCCCTAGAAGCCATCCAAACAGCGTCAGAAGCTAAGATTGCCTCAATTGATAAGAATGCTAAATTATCCGACGATGATAAAGCCGCAGCGAAAGCCGAAGTAGCGCAAGCAGCTATCGCAGCCGTAAATGCTATCAATGAAGCGAAAGATCAAGATGGTGTAGATGCCGCTCAAACTACAGGAGTTAAAGCAATTGAAGCAGTAAATCCAGTAGGTACAAGCAGTACAAATAGCGCAGGAAACGGTATTACACCACCAACTGTAGAAGTCCCAGCTTATACAGAACCAGTAGGCACAAGTAGTACAGATGGTGAAGGTAATGTTATTATTCCACCAACAGCAGAAGTTCCAGCCTATACAGATCCGGTAGGCACAAGTAGCACGGATGGCTCAGGCAATGTCATTACTCCACCAACATTAGAAGTGCCAGCCTACACAGATCCAGTAGGAACAAGCAGTACAGATGGCGAGGGCAATGTCATTACTCCACCAACATTAGAAGTGCCAGCCTACACAGATCCAGTAGGTACCAGCAGTACAGATGGCGATGGTAACGTTATTACCCCACCAACTGTCGAAGTGCCAGCGTATACAGATCCAGTAGGCACCAGCAGTACAGATGGTGAAGGTAATGTCATTACGCCACCGACTGTCGAAGTTCCAGCTTACACAGATCCAGTAGGTACAAGTAATACAGATGGCGATGGTAACGTTATTACCCCACCGACTGTCGAAGTGCCAGCGTATACAGATCCAGTAGGCACAAGTAGTACGGATGGCGATGGTAACGTTATTACCCCACCGACTGTCGAAGTGCCAGCGTATACAGATCCAGTAGGCACAAGTAGTACGGATGGCGCAGGCAACGTTATTACACCACCAACAGCAGAAGTCCCAGCCTATACAGAACCAGTAGGCACAAGCAGTACAGCTGGTGACGGCAACGTAGTTACGCCACCAACAGCAGAAGTCCCAGCCTATACAGGTAGTGTGAATGGTATTTCAGAAGAAATGCCAGCTCAGCCACATAAGGACGGCAGTGCTAATGAAATGTCAGATGGAACTCCAGTATCTGAAACTACAATAAATAAAGATCGACAACTTCCAAATACTGGTACAGCAGACTCTACAGTAGCTATGGTAGCAGCTGCAGCAAGTGCAGTACTTGGACTTGGTCTTGCAGGCCGTCGTCGTAAAGAAGACGAAGAAGCATAATTTATATATGAGTTAATCTAATCTTTTAGTAAAATCTGTATTTGATTTTATAGCTTATATAGAATTCCTTAAAAAATCTCCTAGTAGTCCATTGATTACTAGGAGATTATTTGTTAATTATGGCATAGTAAAATGAAACGGGAATAGTACGAAATAAATTCTTAATTATTGATAGAAATTTAATTTTATAGTAGATTGAAATTACTATAGTATATAACTTCTGCTAAAGTATTTCTAGAAATTAATTTGATTTCCCTAATAAATTTGTTCATATCTTATTTCAACTCACTATAATTCCCCAATCAATTCGCCTATACTTTATTTCGATTTACTATACTTTTCTTCTATAATTAAAAATACAATTATTAATTTTTACGAATAATATAGAAAAGGAGGGAAATCATGTTTGTTGCGAGAGATGCTAGGGGACAGTTGGTAAATGTGTTAGAGGATAAACTTGAGAAGCAAGAATACACCTGCCCAGCTTGTGGAGGTCAGCTCCGTTTGCGTCAAGGTTCAAGTGTACGAACCCATTTTGCCCATAAATCCTTAAAAGACTGTGATTATTCCTCTGAAAATGAAAGCCTAGAACATCTGTTCAATAAGGAATCCCTCTATCACTGGTTGAAAAAAGAGGCAAAGGTACAATTAGAATACCCGTTTCCAGAACTTAAACAGATTGCGGATGTGTTTGTAAATGGTAGTCTAGCTTTAGAAGTCCAGTGTAGTCCCTTGACTCAAAAAATTCTTAAGGAGCGTAGTGAGGGTTACCGTAGTAAGGGTTACCAAGTACTGTGGTTGCTGGGAGAGAAACTTTGGCTTAAGGAGCGTTTGAGTCGTCTGCAAGAAGGTTTTCTTTATTTCAGTCAAAATATGGGCTTTTATGTTTGGGAATTAGACAAGGAAAAACAGCTTTTAAGGCTCAAATACCTGATTTACCAGGATCTCCGCGGTAAACTCCATTATCAAATAAAGGAATTTTCCTATGGTCAAGGTAGTTTATTGGAAATATTACGGTGTCCCTATAAGAAACAAAAAATATCTCATTTTACAGTTTCTGAGGATAAAGACATCTGTCGCTATATCCGGCAACAATTGTATTATCAAAATCCTTTTTGGATGAAAGAACAAGCAGAAGCCTATCAAAAGGGAGAGAATATCCTGACTTATGAGCTAAAAGCATGGTATCCCCAAATTAGACCATTAGTGGGCAAATTTTTCCAGATTGAACAAGACTTGAATAGCTATTATCAGCACTTTTACACCTATTATCAAGAAAATCCTCAAAATGATTGGCAAAAGCTTTATCCACCAGCCTTTTATCAGCAATATTTCTTGAAAAATATGGTAGAATAGAAAGGATGGAGGAATCTAATGGTATTACAAAGAAATGAAATAAATGAAAAAGATACATGGGATCTATCAACGATCTACCCAACTGACCAGGCTTGGGAAGAAGCCTTAAAAAATTTAACAGAACAACTGGAGACAGTAGCCCAGTATGAAGGTCATCTCTTGGATAGTGCGGATAGCCTACTAGAAATCACTGAATTTTCTCTTGAAATGGAACGCCAGATGGAGAAGCTTTACGTTTATGCTCATATGAAGAATGACCAAGACACACGTGAAGCCAAGTACCAAGAGTACTATGCCAAAGCCATGACTCTCTATAGCCAGCTAGATCAAGCTTTTTCATTCTATGAGCCTGAATTTATGGAAATCAGTGAAGAACAGTATGCTGACTTTTTAGAAGCTCAGCCAAAATTGCAGGTTTATCAACATTATTTTGACAAGCTTTTGCAAGGCAAGGATCACGTTCTTTCACAACGCGAAGAAGAATTATTGGCTGGCGCTGGGGAAATCTTTGGTTCGGCAAGTGAAACCTTCGCTATCTTGGACAATGCGGATATTGTGTTCCCTTATGTCCTCGACGATGATGGTAAGGAAGTTCAGCTATCTCACGGGACTTACACACGTTTGATGGAGTCTAAAAATCGTAAGGTTCGCCGTGGTGCCTATCAAGCTCTTTATGCGACTTATGAACAATTCCAACATACCTATGCCAAAACCTTGCAAACCAATGTTAAGGTGCAAAACTACCGTGCCAAAGTTCGTAACTACAAGAGTGCTCGTCATGCAGCCCTAGCGGCGAATTTTGTTCCAGAGAGCGTTTATGACAATTTGGTAGCAGCAGTTCGCAAGCATTTGCCACTCTTGCATCGCTATCTTGAGCTTCGTTCAAAGATTTTGGGGATTTCAGACCTCAAGATGTACGATGTCTACACACCACTTTCGTCTGTCGAATATAGTTTTACCTACCAAGAAGCCTTGAAAAAAGCAGAAGATGCCTTGGCAGTCTTGGGTGAGGATTACTTGAGCCGTGTTAAACGTGCCTTCAGCGAGCGTTGGATTGATGTTTACGAAAACCAAGGCAAGCGTTCAGGTGCCTACTCTGGCGGTTCTTACGATACCAATGCCTTTATGCTCCTAAACTGGCAGGACAATCTAGACAATCTCTTTACTCTTGTTCATGAAACAGGTCACAGTATGCATTCAAGCTATACTCGTGAAACGCAGCCTTATGTTTACGGAGATTATTCTATCTTCTTGGCTGAGATTGCCTCAACTACCAATGAGAATATCTTGACGGAGAAATTGTTGGAAGAAGTGGAAGACGACGCAACGCGCTTTGCTATTCTTAATAACTTCTTGGACGGTTTCCGTGGAACAGTTTTCCGACAAACTCAATTTGCTGAGTTTGAACACGCCATCCACCAAGCGGATCAAAATGGGGAAGTCTTGACAAGTGATTTCCTAAATAAACTCTATGCAGACTTGAACCAAGAGTATTATGGTTTGAGCAAGGAAGATAATCCTGAAATCCAATACGAGTGGGCACGTATTCCACACTTCTACTATAACTACTATGTATACCAATATTCAACAGGTTTTGCAGCAGCCTCAGCTTTGGCTGAAAAAATTGTTCATGGTAGTCAGGAAGACCGTGACCGTTATATTGATTATCTCAAGGCTGGTAAGTCTGACTACCCACTTAATGTCATGAGAAAAGCTGGTGTTGATATGGAGAAGGAAGACTACCTCAACGATGCCTTTGCAGTCTTTGAACGCCGTTTAAATGAGTTTGAAGCCCTTGTTGAAAAATTGGGATTGGCATAAGATGGTTGAATCGTATAGTAAAAATGCTAACCATAATATGCGTCGTCCTGTTGTTAAGGAAGAAATTGTAGACTTGATGCGCCAGCGTCAAAAGCAAGTCACAGGTTCTTTGAAAGAATTGGAAGATTTTGCCCGCAAGGAAAATATTCCCATTATTCCTCATGAAACGGTTGCTTACTTCCGTTTTCTTATGGAAACCATACAACCTAAAAACATTCTGGAAATTGGGACGGCTATCGGTTTTTCAGCTCTTTTAATGGCGGAACATGCACCAAATGCCAAGATTACAACCATTGACCGCAATCCAGAAATGATTGGTTTTGCCAAGGAAAATTTTGTTCAGTTTGACAGTCGCAAGCAAATCACGCTTTTAGAAGGAGATGCGGTAAATGTCTTATCTACACTGACAGAGTCCTATGATTTCGTCTTTATGGATTCAGCCAAGTCTAAATACATCGTCTTTCTGCCAGAAATCCTCAAACATTTGGAAGTTGGAGGTGTGGTTGTTTTGGATGACATTTTCCAAGGTGGTGATGTTGCCAAGGATATTATGGAAGTCCGTCGTGGCCAGCGAACTATTTATCGAGGCCTTCAAAGACTGTTTGACGCAACTTTAGATAATCCAGGACTCACCGCAACATTAGTCCCTCTGGGAGACGGTATTCTCATGCTTCGTAAAAATGTAGCAGATGTTCAATTGCCTGACAGCGAATGATTTTCAGAATAATTTAAGAAAATATAGTAAAATAGATAGGGTAACACTTATCTCAAAGGAGTAGACATGAAGAAAAAATTATTGGCAGGTGCCATTACACTATTATCAGTAGCAACTTTAGCAGCTTGTTCGAAAGGTTCAGAAGGAGCAGACCTTATCAGCATGAAAGGGGATGTCATCACAGAACATCAGTTTTATGAGCAAGTGAAGAGCAATCCTTCAGCTCAACAAGTGTTGTTGAACTTGACCATCCAAAAAGTATTTGAGAAACAATATGGTTCGGAAGTAGATGACAAAGAAGTCAACGATACTATTGCCGAAGAAGAAAAACAATATGGTGAGAACTACCAACGTGTTTTGTCACAAGCAGGCATGACTCTTGAAACACGTAAAGCCCAAATTCGTACAAGTAAATTAGTTGAGTTGGCAGTTAAGAAGGCAGCAGAAGCTGAATTGACAGATGAAGCTTATAAGAAAGCCTTTGATGAATACACTCCTGATGTAACGGCTCAAATCATTCGTCTTGATAATGAGGATAAAGCCAAAGAAATTCTTGAAAAAGCCAAGGCAAGTGGCGCAGATTTCGCTCAACTAGCTAAAGATAACTCAACAGATGAGAAAACGAAAGCGAACGGTGGAGAAATCACCTTTGATTCAGCTTCAACAGAAGTACCAGATCAAGTTAAGAAAGCAGCTTTTGCTTTAGATGTAAATGGTGTTTCTGATGTGATTAGTGTTACTGGAACACAAGCCTACAGTAGCCAATATTATATTGTGAAACTCATTAAGAAAACAGAAAAATCATCTAATATTGATGACTACAAAGAAAAATTAAAAACTGTTATCTTAACTCAAAAACAAAATGATGCGTCATTTGTTCAAAGTATTATCGGAAAAGAATTGCAAGCAGCTAATATCAAGGTCAAAGACCAAGCCTTCCAAAATATTTTCACTCAATATATCGGTGGTGGAGATTCAAGCTCAAGCAGTTCTTCAAAAGAATAAAACAGAAAAGAGCCAAGTGCTCTTTTTCTTATGAGAAAATCTTCTATCTTAAGGGTAAGAGTTTTTTTCTTTCGGAAAAAATGGTATAATAGCAATCAAAACTAGAAAATAAACGGAATTTGGGAATAATTTCTTTTGTTCTCATTAGATTGGTGATACTATGAAGATTAGTAAGAGGCACCTATTAAACTATTCTATCCTAGTTCCTTATTTGCTTTTATCTATTTTGGGCTTAATTGTTGTCTATTCTACAACCAGTGCCATTCTTATCGAAGAAGGTAAAAGTGCCCTGCAATTGGTCCAAAGTCAGGGACTGTTTTGGATATTTAGTTTGATACTGATTGCCTTGATATACAAATTGAAACTGAATTTTTTACGAAACGAACGTCTTTTATTTATCGTTATGTTCGTTGAGCTGATTCTATTAGCTATGGCTCGGATAATTGGTACGCCAGTCAATGGAGCCTATGGTTGGATTTCAGTAGGACCTTTGACCATTCAGCCAGCCGAATATTTGAAAATTATTATTATTTGGTATCTAGCAAATAAATTTTCCAAACAACAAGAGGATATAGCTATTTATGATTTTCAAGTGTTGACACAGAATCAGTGGCTTCCTCGTGCGTTTAATGACTGGCGCTTTGTTCTCTTTGTACTGATTGGGAGCCTTGCTATTTTCCCAGATTTGGGGAATGCTTCTATTTTAGCTTTGGTTGCCTTGATTATGTATACGATTAGTGGTATCGCTTATAGATGGTTTATTGCCTTTTTGGGAATTTTGGTGGGAGTTTCTGCCCTATCCTTATCACTGATTTCTTTTATAGGGGTTGATAAGTTTTCAAAAGTTCCAGTATTTGGTTACGTTGCCAAGCGTTTCAGTGCCTATTTTAATCCCTTTGCTGACTTGGCAGGAGCTGGTCACCAATTAGCAAATTCCTATTTTGCCATGGTCAATGGTGGCTGGTTTGGTCTAGGCTTAGGAAATTCAATCGAAAAACGTGGCTATCTACCAGAAGCCCATACAGACTTTGTATTTTCAATTGTCATTGAAGAATTTGGCTTTGTAGGAGCCAGCTTGATTTTGGCACTTGTCTTTTTCCTTATTTTGCGAATTATCCTAGTAGGAATTCGTGCTAAGAATTCCTTTAATTCCATGATGGCGATTGGGGTTGGGGGGATGATGTTGGTACAGGTCTTTGTCAATATCGGTGGAATTTCTGGTATTATTCCTTCGACAGGAGTAACTTTCCCTTTCTTATCGCAAGGAGGGAACAGTCTCCTAGTCTTATCTGTAGCCATCGCCTTTGTCTTAAATATTGATGCAAGTGAAAAGCGTGCCCAATTATATGAGGAGTTAGAAGCTCACTCATCAAACTATATGTAGAGCTGATAGTGGAAAGGATTACCTATGTCTCTTCAAAAATTAGAAAACTATAGTAATAAAGCTGTCGTGCAAGAAGAAGTATTGATTTTAACAAAATTGTTAGAAGATATCACTAAAAATATGCTTGCTCCAGAGACTTTTGAAAAAATCATGCAGTTGAAAGAATTATCAACTCAAGAAGATTATCAAGGCTTGAACCAATTGGTTACTAGCCTGACAAATGATGAAATGGCTTATATTTCACGCTATTTCTCTATCTTGCCTCTCTTGATTAATATTTCAGAAGACGTGGATTTGGCCTATGAAATCAACCACCAAAACAATATCGATCAAGATTATCTTGGTAAATTGTCAGCAACAATCAAAATGGTTGCAGAAAAAGAAAATGCGGTTGAAATTCTAGAACATTTGAATGTAGTCCCTGTTTTGACCGCCCATCCAACACAAGTGCAACGTAAGAGTATGTTGGATTTGACCAACCATATCCATACCCTCTTGCGTAAGTATCGTGATGTGAAATTAGGTTTGATTAATAAGGAAAAATGGCATAATGATCTCCGTCGTTACATCGAGATTATCATGCAGACAGATATGATTCGTGAAAAGAAATTGAAAGTTACCAATGAAATCACGAATGTTATGGAATACTACAATAGTTCATTCCTGAAAGCTGTTCCTCATTTGACTGCTGAGTACAAGCGCCTGGCTAAAAAATATGGCTTGGAGTTGAAACATCCTAAACCAATTACCATGGGAATGTGGATTGGTGGAGACCGTGATGGGAATCCTTTTGTTACAGCAGATACCTTGAAACAATCTGCTATGACTCAGTGTGAAGTCATCATGAACTACTATGATGAAAAGATTTACCAACTTTATCGTGAGTTCTCTCTCTCAACCAGTATTGTCAATGTGAGCAAGCAAGTCAGAGAAATGGCTCGTCAGTCTAAGGATAACTCGATTTATCGTGAAAAAGAGCTATACCGCCGTGCCTTGTTTGATATTCAATCAAAAATCCAAGCAACAAAAACTTATCTCATTGAAGATAAGGAAGTTGGAGCTCGCTATGAGACAGCCAATGACTTTTATAAGGACTTAATTACCATTCGTGATTCTCTCTTGGAAAATAAGGGTGAAGCACTGATTTCTGGTGATTTTGTTGAGCTGATTCAGGCAGTTGAAATTTTTGGTTTCTATTTGGCATCTATTGACATGCGTCAAGATTCTAGTGTTCATGAAGCCTGTGTAGCTGAACTCTTGAAATCAGCAGGAATTCATTCGCATTATAGTGAACTAAGTGAAGAAGAAAAATGCCAGCTTCTTTTGAAAGAATTGGAGGAAGATCCACGTATTCTTTCTGCCACTCATGTTGAAAAATCAGAGTTACTTGAAAAAGAATTGGCCATCTTTAAAGCTGCTCGTAAGTTGAAAGATAAGTTGGGGGATGATGTTATTCGTCAGACTATCATTTCACATGCAACCAGTGTATCTGACATGCTGGAATTAGCTATCTTGCTAAAAGAAGTAGGCTTAGTGGATAAAGAAAGAGCTCGTGTCCAAATTGTTCCTCTCTTTGAAACAATCGAGGACTTGGACCACTCAGAAGAAACCATGAGAGAATACCTTTCTCTTGGTCTGGCTAAGAAATGGATTGCTTCACGTAATAATTATCAAGAAATCATGCTTGGCTATTCGGATAGTAATAAAGATGGTGGTTACTTATCATCATGTTGGACCCTTTACAAGGCTCAACAACAATTGACTGCTATTGGAGATGAATTTGGCGTTAAGGTAACCTTCTTCCATGGTCGTGGTGGTACTGTTGGTCGTGGTGGTGGACCAACCTATGAAGCTATCACATCTCAACCGCTTAAGTCTATCAAGGATCGTATCCGTTTGACGGAGCAGGGTGAAGTAATTGGGAATAAATACGGTAACAAAGACGCAGCTTACTATAACCTTGAAATGCTAGTATCTGCAGCCATTAACCGTATGATTACTCAGAAGAAGAGTGATACCAATACATCCAATCGTTACGAAGCCATTATGGATCAAGTGGTGGACCGTAGTTACGATATTTACCGTGATTTGGTTTTTGGTAATGACCATTTCTATGATTATTTCTTTGAGTCAAGTCCAATTAAGGCTATTTCAAGCTTTAATATCGGTTCACGTCCAGCCGCTCGTAAGACAATCACTGAAATTGGTGGTTTGCGTGCCATTCCATGGGTGTTCTCATGGTCGCAAAGTCGTGTTATGTTCCCTGGCTGGTATGGAGTTGGTTCAAGCTTCAAAGAATTCATCGATAAAAATCCAGAGAATATCGCTATCCTACGAGATATGTACCAAAATTGGCCATTTTTCCAATCGCTTCTTTCAAATGTTGATATGGTCTTGTCAAAATCAAATATGAACATTGCTTTTGAATATGCCAAACTGTGTGAGGATGAAGAAGTAAAAGCAATCTATGAGACTATTTTAAATGAATGGCAAGTTACCAAGGAAGTTATCTTGGCTATCGAAGGTTATGACGAACTTTTGGCTGAAAATCCATATCTAAAAGCCAGTTTAGATTACCGTATGCCTTACTTTAATATCCTCAACTATATCCAGTTGGAGTTGATTAAACGTCAACGTCGAGGAGAATTATCAAGCGATCAAGAAAAATTAATCCATACAACCATCAACGGAATTGCGACAGGTCTTCGTAATTCAGGCTGATACCTATCAAACTTCCTCTTTTCTATAGGGGAAGTTTTTGGATATTTCAAAAAAATGCTAAAAGAGTCTTGACAAGTAGTTGAAAAATGATATAATTTAACCATTCAGAAAAGTAATCATATAAACTTTTTAGAGAGTCTGTGGTAGCTGAAAACAGATAAGTGGTGATGATGAAAATTGGGCTGAATGTTATTTAGAATTTGAAATCATAAAAATTCGGTGAGCACACCTTACAGTGCATCTCGTTATTGCGAGACAGAGCGATAGGGAAATTCCCTATAATTGAGGTGGTACCGCGCATCGACGTCCTCACACAAGTTTTTTGTGTGAGGACTTTTTTTGATGGAGGTTAGTATGGAAAGAAAACGATGGCGTCGCTTGTTTATACTCAATGAAAATCAAAGTACAAACTAGGAAGCTAGCCGCAGGTTGCTCAAAGCACTGCTTTGAGGTTGTGGATAGAACTGACGAAGTCAGTAACCATAGCTACGGCAAAGTGAAGCTGAAGTGGTTTGAAGAGATTTTCGAAGATTATTAGATAAGTGAAGTATTTTAAAGGAATAAAAAAGGAGAAATAGAATGAAAAATAAACGTTTAATTGGAATTATCGTTGCATTAGCAGTCTTAGTAGCAGGAAGCTTGATTTACTCTTCAATGAATAAACCAGAAGCTAAGAATGAGAAGAAAGTTGCCAAAGTTGGTGTCCTTCAGTTTGTGAGCCATCCATCTCTTGATTTGATTTATAAAGGGATTCAAGATGGACTTGCAGAAGAAGGTTATAAAGATGACCAGTTGAAGATTGACTTTATGAACTCAGAAGGTGACCAAAGTAAGGTTGCGACAATGAGTAAACAATTGGTTGCAAATGGGAATGACCTTGTGGTTGGTATTGCAACGCCAGCTGCTCAAGGTTTGGCAAGCGCCACAAAAGACCTACCGGTTATCATGGCTGCTATTACAGACCCAATCGGTGCTAACTTGGTCAAAGATTTGAAAAAACCAGGTGGCAACATTACAGGGGTATCTGACCACAATCCAGCTCAACAACAAGTTGAACTCATCAAAGCTTTGACACCAAATGTGAAAACAATCGGAGCTCTTTACTCAAGTAGCGAAGACAATTCAAAAACTCAAGTTGAAGAATTTAAGGCTTATGCTGAAAAAGCAGGTTTGACAGTGGAAACATTTGCAGTTCCTTCAACAAATGAAATTGCTTCAACAGTTAATGTTATGACTAGCAAGGTTGATGCTATCTGGGTTCCAATTGATAACACAATCGCATCTGCATTTTCAACAGTTGTATCAAGCAACCAATCGGCTAAGAAACCAATTTATCCAAGTGCAACTGCCATGGTAGAAGCAGGTGGTTTGGCATCCGTTGTAGTTGACCAACATGACCTTGGTGTGGCAACTGGTAAAATGATTGCGCAAGTCTTGAAAGGTGCAAAACCAGCTGATACTCCAGTCAATGTCTTTTCAACTGGTAAATCAGTTATCAATAAAAAATTGGCACAAGAGCTAGGTATTACGATTCCTGAATCTGTTCTAAAAGAAGCAGGACAAGTGATTGAATAATCTACAATGGAGGAGTTGGGGACATCTCCTCCAATTTTTTACAATAGAAATCATATAGAAAAGGTTAAGAAACAGATGATATTATCTATTATTTCTCAAGGATTTGTCTGGGCTATTTTAGGTCTGGGAATCTTTATGACATTTAGGATTTTGAACTTTCCAGATATGACGACAGAAGGTTCCTTCCCTCTTGGGGGAGCTGTTGCTGTCACTTTGATAACGAAAGGCGTGAATCCTTTTTTAGCGACACTTGTTGCTGTAGGAGCAGGTTGTTTGGCTGGAATGGCAGCAGGCCTTCTTTATACAAAAGGGAAGATCCCAACCTTGCTCTCCGGGATTTTGGTGATGACTTCCTGTCACTCTATCATGCTCTTGATTATGGGGCGTGCGAATTTAGGCCTGCTTGGAACCAAGCAAATTCAGGATGTTTTGCCTTTTGATTCGGATTTGAATCAACTCTTGACAGGTCTCATCTTTGTGAGTATTGTTATTGCTCTCATGCTCTTTTTCTTGGACACCAAACTAGGACAAGCCTATATTGCTACAGGTGACAATCCTGATATGGCTAGAAGTTTCGGGATTCATACTGGACGCATGGAGCTCATGGGCTTGGTCTTATCAAATGGTGTGATTGCCCTTGCAGGAGCTCTTATTGCCCAGCAAGAAGGCTATGCCGATGTATCTCGAGGAATCGGTGTTATCGTTGTGGGGCTTGCAAGTTTGATTATTGGAGAAGTTATCTTCAAGAGTTTGAGCTTGGCAGAACGTCTGGTTACCATTGTTGTAGGTTCTATCGCTTATCAATTCTTAGTGTGGGCAGTTATTGCGCTTGGCTTTAATACAAGTTACCTTCGTTTGTACAGCGCCGTGATTTTAGCAGTCTGCCTCATGATTCCAACATTTAAGCAAACAATCTTGAAAGGAGCCAAATTAAGCAAATGACAGCAATTGTAGAATTAAAAAATGCAACCAAAGTCGTTAAAAATGGCTTTGATGAAGAAAAGATTATTTTAAATGATGTTTCCTTAGAAATTTTTGAACAGGACTTTATCACGATTTTAGGTGGAAATGGTGCTGGCAAATCAACTCTCTTTAACACTATTGCAGGAACCTTGTCATTAACCAGTGGGACCATCCGTATTTTAGGTGAGGATGTTACCAAGTTTTCACCAGAGAAGCGCGCTAAGTATCTGTCTCGTGTCTTCCAAGATCCAAAGATGGGGACAGCTCCTCGTATGACAGTGGCAGAGAATCTCTTGATTGCCAAATTTCGTGGTGAAAAGCGTGGATTGTTACCACGACGCTTGACTAGTTATAAGGATGAATTTCAAGCGACCATTGAAAAAGTAGGAAATGGTCTTGAGAAACACTTGAATACACCGATTGAGTTCTTATCAGGTGGGCAAAGACAGGCCTTGAGTCTCTTGATGGCAACCTTGAAACGACCTGAATTACTCTTGTTAGACGAGCATACTGCGGCCCTTGATCCAAAGACTAGTGTTGCTTTGATGGAATTGACAGATGAATTTGTTAAGAATGACCAGCTGACAGCGCTTATGATTACTCATCACATGGAAGATGCTCTTAAGTATGGCAATCGCTTGATTGTCATGAAAGAAGGACGAATTATCCAAGATTTGAACCAAGAAGAAAAAGCAAAAATGAAAATCTCTGATTATTATCAACTCTTTGAATAAAGTAGGGAAAATGAGTGAAATGGTTTACTTTTTTTCTGAAATAAAGTATACTATATAAAGTAAACTATGATAACATGGAGGTATTGTGTATGGTTGACAAACAAGTCATTGAAGAAATCAAAAACAATGCCAACATTGTGGAAGTCATAGGAGATGTGATTTCTTTACAAAAGGCAGGACGGAACTATCTAGGGCTCTGTCCTTTTCATGGTGAAAAAACACCTTCTTTCAACGTTGTAGAGGACAAGCAGTTTTATCACTGTTTTGGTTGTGGTCGCTCGGGTGATGTCTTTAAGTTCATCGAGGAGTACCAAGGGGTTCCCTTTATGGAGGCTGTCCAAATCTTAGGTCAGCGTGTTGGGATAGAGGTGGAAAAACCGCTTTATAGTGAGCAGAGGCCAGCCTCGCCTCACCAAGCTCTTTATGATATGCACGAAGATGCTGCCAAATTTTATCATGCTATTCTCATGACAACAACCATGGGGGAGGAGGCCAGAAATTACCTTTATCAGCGTGGTTTGACAGATGAAGTGCTCAAACATTTTCGGATTGGTTTAGCACCTCCAGAACGAAACTATCTCTATCAGCGTTTGTCTGGTCAGTATCGTGAAGAGGATTTCTTGGATTCGGGACTTTTTTATCTCTCGGATGCCAATCAGTTTGTAGATACCTTTCACAATCGCATTATGTTTCCCCTGACAAATGATCAAGGAAAGGTTATTGCCTTCTCAGGTCGAATCTGGCAGAAAACGGATTCACAAACTTCTAAGTATAAAAATAGCCGATCAACTGCAATTTTTAACAAAAGTTACGAATTATATCATATGGATAGGGCAAAAAAATCTTCTGGAAAAGCCAGTGAGATTTACCTGATGGAAGGGTTCATGGATGTCATTGCAGCCTATCGGGCTGGAATCGAAAACGCTGTGGCGTCCATGGGAACAGCCTTGAGTCGAGAGCATGTTGAGCATCTGAAAAGGTTAACCAAGAAGTTAGTCCTTGTTTATGATGGCGATAAGGCTGGGCAAGCTGCGACATTGAAAGCACTGGATGAAATTGGTGATATGCCTGTGCAAATCGTCAGTATGCCTGATAACTTGGATCCAGATGAGTATCTACAAAAAAATGGTCCAGAAGACTTGGCCTATCTATTAACGAAAACTCGTATTAGTCCGATTGAGTTTTACATTCATCAGTACAAGCCTGAAAACAGTGAAAATCTGCAAGCTCAGATTGAGTTTATCGAAAAAATAGCTCCCTTGATTGTTCAAGAAAAGTCTATCACTGCTCAAAACAGCTATATTCATATTTTAGCTGACAGTCTGGCATCTTTTGATTATGCCCAGATTGAGCAGATTGTTAATGAGAATCGACAGGCACAAAGACAGAATCGCATGGAAGGGATTTCCAGGCCGACGCCAATCACCATGCCTGTCACCAAGCAGTTATCGGCTATTATGAGGGCAGAAGCCCATCTACTTTATCGAATGATGGAATCTCCTCTTGTTTTGAACGATTACCGTTTGCGAGAAGATTTTGCATTTGACACACCTGAATTTCAGGTCTTATATGACTTGCTTGGTCAGTATGGCAATCTTCCTCCAGAAGTTTTAGCAGAACAGACAGAGGAAGTTGAAAGAGCTTGGTATCAAGTCTTAGCTCAGGATTTACCTGTTGAGATGTCACCTCAGGAACTTAGCGAAGTAGAAATGACTCGAAACAAGGCTCTCTTGAATCAGGACAATATGAGAATCAAAAAGAAGGTGCAGGAAGCGAGCCATGTAGGAGATACTGACACAGCCCTAGAAGAATTGGAACGTTTAATTTCACAAAAGAGAAGAATGGAGTAACAATGGCAACAAAACAAAAAGAAGTAACAACATTTGACGTGCAAGTAGCAGAATTTATCCGTAATCATAAGCAAAAAGGGACAGCAACAGATGATGAAATCAATGCTAGTCTGGTGATTCCTTTTACCTTGGATGCTGATGGGATTGAGGATCTCTTGCAACGGATTCAGGATGCAGGGATTTCTATCACAGATAACGAAGGAAATCCAAGTGCACGTGTTCTTAGCACTGAAGAGGAACCAGAACTTAGCGATGAGGATTTGATTGGTTCAACTTCTGCTAAGGTCAATGACCCTGTCCGTATGTACTTGAAAGAGATTGGTGTCGTTCCTCTCTTGACCAATGAAGAAGAGAAAGAATTGGCACTGGCTGTTGAAGCTGGCGATATCGAAGCCAAACAACGTCTTGCGGAAGCCAACCTTCGTTTGGTTGTTTCTATAGCCAAACGCTATGTCGGTCGTGGTATGCAGTTCCTTGACTTGATTCAAGAAGGGAACATGGGCTTGATGAAGGCGGTTGACAAGTTTGACTATTCTAAAGGATTTAAGTTCTCAACTTACGCAACTTGGTGGATTCGTCAGGCTATCACTCGTGCTATTGCGGACCAAGCTCGTACCATCCGTATCCCTGTTCACATGGTTGAAACCATCAATAAATTGGTTCGTGAACAGCGTAATCTCCTTCAAGAATTGGGACAAGATCCAACGCCTGAACAAATCGCTGAACGTATGGATATGACTCCTGACAAGGTTCGTGAAATCTTGAAGATTGCTCAAGAACCAGTATCTCTTGAAACGCCAATCGGTGAAGAAGATGATAGCCACCTTGGGGACTTTATCGAAGATGAAGTGATTGAAAATCCAGTGGACTATACAACTCGTATTGTCTTACGTGAGCAGTTGGATGAGGTCTTGGATACTCTTACAGACCGTGAAGAAAATGTTCTGCGTCTACGTTTTGGACTAGATGATGGAAAAATGCGCACCCTTGAAGATGTTGGTAAAGTCTTTAACGTGACTCGTGAGCGTATCCGTCAGATTGAGGCTAAAGCTTTGAGAAAACTACGCCAACCAAGTCGTAGCAAACCGCTTCGTGATTTTATTGAAGACTAAGAGTGAGGATGAATATGGCTTATACAGAAGAGCAAATCGAAAACATCAAAACACGCATTTTAACAGCCTTGGAAGAAGTCATCGACCCTGAGTTGGGAATCGATATTGTCAATCTTGGTTTGATTTATGAGATTCGTTTTGATGGCGACACAGGGCAAACAGAGATTGATATGACTTTGACAACTATGGGTTGTCCTCTGGCAGACCTTTTGACAGACCAGATTTATGATGCCATGACAGAGGTGCCAGAAGTGACTGATACTGAGGTCAAATTAGTCTGGTATCCAGCCTGGACAGTTGAAAAAATGAGTCGCTATGCCCGCATTGCCCTAGGAATTAAATAAACATATAAAAACATGTGAGAGACCGTTGGAAAAGTGAGGAAATTTCCCCCTCTTTTCCTCTAGTCTCTCCTTTCTTTTGCTGATTTTATTCAAAGAAAATGATATAATAGTAGTTATGGAAAAAAAGAAATTACGCATCAATATGTTGAGTTCAAGTGAGAAAGTAGCAGGACAAGGAGTTTCAGGTGCTTATCGTGAATTAGTGCGTCTTCTTCACCGTGATGCCAAGGACCAATTGATTGTTACAGAAAATCTTCCAATAGAGGCAGATGTGACTCACTTTCATACAATTGATTTCCCCTATTATTTATCAACATTCCAAAAGAAACGCTCAGGAAGGAAAATTGGCTATGTGCATTTCTTGCCTGATACACTTGAGGGGAGTTTGAAAATTCCATTTTTCTTAAAGGGAATTGTGAAACGCTATGTATTTTCTTTTTACAACCGGATGGAGCACTTGGTTGTGGTCAATCCTATGTTTATTGAGGATTTGGTGGCAGCGGGTATTCCACGTGAAAAAGTGACCTATATCCCTAACTTTGTCAACAAGGAAAAATGGCATCCTCTATCACAAGAAGAGATAGTCAGACTGCGAACAGAACTTGGCGTTACTGACAATCGGTTTATCGTAGTAGGTGCTGGTCAAGTTCAGAAACGTAAAGGGATTGATGACTTTATTCGTCTGGCTGAGGAATTGCCTCAGATTACCTTTATCTGGGCTGGTGGATTCTCTTTTGGTGGTATGACAGATGGTTATGAACGCTATAAGAAAATGATGGACAATCCCCCTAAAAATTTGATCTTTCCAGGTATTGTGTCCCCAGAGCGAATGCGTGAATTGTATGCCCTTGCGGACCTTTTCTTGTTACCTAGTTACAATGAGCTCTTTCCTATGACTATTTTAGAGGCGGCTAGTTGCGAGGCTCCTATTATGTTGCGTGATTTGGATCTCTATAAGGTGATTTTGGAGGGAAATTATCGGGCGACAGCAGATAGAGAAGAGATGAAAGAGGCTATTTTAGAATATCAAGCAAATCCTGCTGCCTTAAAAGACCTCAAAGAAAAAGCTAAGAATATTTCTAGAGAGTATTCTGAAGAGCATCTGTTACAAATCTGGTTGGACTTTTATGAGAAACAAGCCACTTTAGGGAGAAAATAAAAAGTGAGGTAATCTATGCGAATTGGTTTATTTACAGATACCTATTTTCCTCAGGTTTCTGGTGTTGCGACCAGTATTCGAACCTTGA
Organism: Streptococcus mitis; assembly: GCA_009496085.1. GTDB lineage: Bacteria > Bacillota > Bacilli > Lactobacillales > Streptococcaceae > Streptococcus > Streptococcus mitis_BY. The sequence goes on from WIJN01000014.1 coordinate 19,604, forward strand.
AAACAGAACTTGAAAAGCAGGGGCATGTTGTTTTTATCTTTACGACGACGGATAAGGATGTCAATCGCTATGAAGATTGGCAAATTATCCGCATTCCAAGTGTTCCTTTTTTTGCTTTTAAGGATCGTCGTTTTGCCTACCGAGGATTTAGCAAGGCGCTTGAAATTGCCAAACAGTATCAACTGGATGTTATCCATACTCAGACAGAATTTTCTCTTGGTTTATTGGGGATTTGGATTGCGCGTGAATTGGAAATTCCCGTCATTCATACCTATCACACCCAGTATGAAGACTATGTCCATTATATTGTCAAGGGGATGTTGATTCGTCCTAGTATGGTCAAGTATCTGGTTAGAGGTTTCTTGCATGATGTGGATGGGGTTATTTGCCCGAGTGAGATTGTCCGTGACTTGCTATCTGACTATAAGGTCAAGGTTGAAAAGCGGGTCATTCCAACTGGGATTGAATTAGCTAAGTTTGAGCGTCCAGAAATCAAGCAAGAAAATTTAAAAGAACTGCGTAGTAAATTAGGAATTCAAGATAATGAAAAGATGTTGCTTAGCCTTTCCAGAATTTCCTATGAGAAAAACATTCAAGCAGTTTTAACAGCCTTTGCAGAAGTTCTGAGAGAGGAAGACAAGGTTAAACTGGTAGTTGCCGGGGATGGCCCATATCTGAATGACCTCAAAGAGCAAGCTCTGAAACTAGAGATTCAAGACTCCGTCATCTTTACAGGTATGATTGCTCCTAGTGAGACGGCTCTTTATTATAAGGCGGCGAATTTCTTCATCTCGGCATCGACAAGTGAAACCCAAGGCTTGACCTACTTGGAAAGTTTGGCTAGTGGGACACCTGTCATTGCACATGGAAATCCTTATCTGGACAATCTTATCAGTGATAAAATGTTTGGAACCTTGTACTATGGAGAACATGATTTGGCTGGTGCTATTTTGGAAGCCCTGATTGCAACGCCAGATATGAATGAGCATACTTTATCAGAGAAATTGTATGAGATTTCAGCTGAGAACTTTGGGAAACGAGTGTATGAGTTTTATCTGGATGCCATTATTTCAAATAATTTCGAGAAAGATTTAGCCAAAGATGATACGGTTAGTCAGCGTATCTTTAAGACAGTTTTGTATCTTCCACAACAGGTGGTTGCTGTGCCCGTAAAAGGCTCTAGACGCATGCTGAAGGCTTCAAAAACACAGTTAATCAGCATAAGAGATTATTGGAAAGACCATGAAGAATAGAAAGAGGACAAGCTATGAAAAAACAATTAATGAGAAGTGGTCATGATAAAAAGATTGCAGGTGTTTGTGCAGGAGTGGCCCATTATCTTGATACGGATCCTACTATCGTTCGCGTAATATGGGGTGTTCTTGCTTGCTGTTACGGAGCGGGAATTATAGCCTATATCATTTTATGGATTATTGCACCAGTAGCAAGTGACTATTGAAAACTAGCTCAATTCATGCTAAGATAATAGAAAATAGAATGTAACGAAGGAGATAAAAATGGCATTTGGAGATAATGGAAAACGTAAAAAAACTATGTTTGAGAAATTAACCTTGCTTATCGTGCTTATCATGTTAGTAGCAAGTATTTTGGGAATTTTTGCAACTGCAATTGGTGCCCTCAGTAATCTATAAAATAGATTCAAGAAAATTTTGTGACTGGGATTTCCCAGCCCTTTTTTAAAGTGAGAAGAAAAAATGAGTATGTTTTTAGATACAGCCAAGATCAAGGTCAAGGCTGGTAATGGTGGTGATGGCATGGTTGCCTTTCGCCGTGAAAAATATGTCCCTAATGGCGGTCCTTGGGGTGGTGATGGTGGTCGTGGAGGAAATGTGGTCTTCGTTGTAGACGAAGGTTTGCGTACCTTGATGGATTTCCGCTACAATCGTCATTTCAAGGCTGATTCTGGTGAAAAAGGAATGACCAAAGGGATGCATGGTCGTGGTGCAGAGGATCTTAGAGTTCGAGTACCACAAGGTACAACTGTTCGTGATGCAGAGACTGGCAAGATCTTGACAGATTTGATTGAACACGGTCAAGAATTTATTGTAGCCCACGGTGGTCGCGGTGGTCGTGGAAATATTCGCTTTGCGACACCAAAAAATCCTGCACCTGAAATCTCTGAAAATGGGGAACCAGGTCAGGAACGTGAGTTACAATTGGAACTAAAAATCTTGGCAGATGTTGGTTTGGTAGGTTTCCCATCTGTTGGGAAATCAACACTTTTAAGTGTTATTACCTCAGCTAAACCTAAAATTGGTGCCTACCACTTTACCACTATTGTGCCAAATTTAGGTATGGTTCGTACCCAATCAGGTGAATCCTTTGCAGTAGCTGATTTACCAGGTTTGATTGAAGGTGCTAGTCAAGGTGTTGGTTTGGGAACCCAGTTCCTCCGTCACATCGAGCGTACACGTGTCATACTTCACATCATTGATATGTCAGCTAGCGAAGGACGTGATCCTTATGAGGATTATCTTGCTATTAACAAGGAGTTGGAGTCATACAATCTTCGTCTCATGGAGCGTCCACAGATTATCGTAGCCAATAAGATGGATATGCCTGAGAGTCAGGAAAATCTTGAAGAATTCAAGAAAAAATTAGCTGAAAACTACGATGAATTTGAAGAGTTGCCAGCCATTTTCCCAATATCTGGTTTAACCAAGCAAGGGCTGGCAACGCTTTTGGATGCGACAGCTGAATTGTTAGATAAGACACCAGAATTCTTGCTCTACGACGAGTCAGATATGGAGGAAGAAGCTTACTACGGCTTTGACGAGGAAGAAAAAGCCTTTGAAATTAGCCGTGATGACGATGCGACATGGGTACTGTCTGGTGAAAAACTCATGAAACTCTTTAATATGACTAACTTTGATCGTGATGAATCTGTCATGAAATTTGCTCGTCAGCTTCGTGGTATGGGGGTTGATGAAGCCCTTCGTGCGCGTGGTGCTAAGGATGGGGACTTGGTCCGCATTGGTAAATTTGAGTTTGAATTTGTAGACTAGGAGACTGGCATGGGAGATAAACCGATATCTTTCCGAGATGTGGATGGTAATTTTGTTTCCGCCGCAGATGTTTGGAATGAAAAGAAATTGGAAGAACTATTTAATCGTCTCAATCCAAATCGTGCCCTGAGATTGGCACGAACTAAAAAAGACAATCCATCTTAAATAAGGAAAATAGAACTCTAATTATCAGTTAAATTAACTGTAACAAATAGAAGCTAAAATCGAGAAAGGGCAAAATTTGTCCTTTTTTTGCTTATAAATTATAGTGTATTGAAATAGAATATGAACAAATTGATTAGGGAATTCAAATCAAATCTCTAACAAGGCTTTAGAAGTTGTGTTGTTCTATTCTAGATTCAAAAAACTACACTTTTTCTGTTAAAAAAGAATTTTTTTACAAAAATAGTTGGTTAGTTAGTTTATTTATGCTATAATAGGAACAATTATTTTTAGGAGGTGTCAGTATGTCTTATTTGTTTGAGATATTGCCGAGCTTATTAAGTGGTGCAAGCATGACTTTACAGGTGTTTGCACTGGTCTTGATTTTTTCTATTCCCTTGGGCGTTTTGATTGCCTTTGCCTTGCAAGTCCACTGGAATCCCCTCCATCATTTGATTAACATTTACATTTGGATCATGCGGGGCACACCCTTGCTCTTACAATTGATCTTTATCTATTATGTGCTCCCGAGTATTGGGATTCGTTTAGACCGTCTTCCTGCAGCTATTATTGCTTTTGTTCTCAATTATGCGGCTTACTTTGCTGAAATCTTCCGTGGAGGGATTGATACCATTCCTAAAGGTCAATATGAGGCTGCTAAGGTCTTGAAGTTTAATCCTTTTGACACAGTGCGCTACATTATTTTGCCTCAGGTAACCAAGATTGTTCTTCCTAGTGTCTTTAATGAAGTCATGAGTTTGGTCAAGGATACTTCTCTGGTCTATGCTCTAGGACTTTCAGACCTTATCTTGGCGAGTCGAACAGCTGCCAACCGTGATGCTAGTCTGGTTCCTATGTTCTTGGCAGGAGCCATTTACTTGATTTTGATTGGTATTGTGACCATTCTTGCCAAAAAAGTTGAGAAGAAGTACAGTTACTATAGATAGGAGGTTGTCATGTTAGAATTACGAAATATCAATAAAGGCTTTGGTGGAAAGCAAATTTTATCTAATTTCAGTCTAAAAATTCCTGAAAAGCAAATCCTGGCTATCGTTGGGCCTTCTGGTGGAGGTAAGACAACTCTCTTACGTATGCTTGCAGGTCTTGAAACCATTGATTCAGGACAAATCTTTTATAATGGAGAATCTTTAGAACTGGATGAACTGGAGAAGCGCAATCTACTGGGATTTGTATTCCAAGATTTTCAACTTTTCCCTCATTTATCAGTTTTAGATAATTTGACCTTATCGCCTGTGAAAACAGTGGGAATGAAGCAGGATGAGGCTGAGCAGAAGGCGCGAGGGCTTTTGGAACAGTTAGGACTAGCAGGGCACGCAGATGCCTATCCTTTCTCATTATCTGGTGGGCAAAAGCAGCGGGTGGCCTTGGCGCGTGCTATGATGATTGACCCAGAAATCATTGGCTACGATGAACCGACTTCTGCTCTGGATCCAGAGTTGCGCTTGGAAGTGGAAAAACTGATCTTGCAAAATAGGGAACTTGGCATGACCCAGATTGTCGTTACCCACGATTTACAGTTCGCTGAAAATATCGCAGATCAGATTCTCAAGGTTGAGCCCAAGTAGGAGGTGCCGATGACTAATAAGAAAATTGCTTTAGTATTGGTTTCTCTCCTGACACTCTTTTTAACAGCTTGTACTCAGAAGGCTAGCGATCCAAAGCAGGATAACTGGGATAAGTATCAAGATCAGGGGACCATTACTATTGGTTTTGACAATACCTTTGTACCTATGGGATTTGAAGAAAAGAATGGCCAATACACAGGCTTTGATATTGATTTAGCACAAGCTGTCTCTGAAAAATTAGGTTTTAAGGTTCAATTTCAACCAATCGACTGGGATATGAAGGAGACAGAACTGCAAAATGGAACCATAGACGTTATCTGGAATGGCTATTCTGCCACTGATGAACGCCGAGAGAAAGTTGCCTTTAGCATTCCATATATGGAAAATCAGCAAGTTCTGGTTGCGAAGAAAAGCCAGCAAATTCATTCAGTAGAGGAGATGAAGGATAAGACCTTGGGAGCTCAAGCTGGGTCCTCTGGTTATTTAGACTTTGAAGCCCAGCCAAACTTATTGAAAAATCGTGTCAAAGACCAGAAGGCCAATCAATACCAGAGTTTCAATGAAGCCTTGATTGATTTGAAAAATGATCGGATTGATGCCTTGTTGATTGACCGAGTGTATGCTAATTACTATCTTCAGTCTGAGGGGATATTAAATGACTATAATGTCTTTTCAGCTGGATTTGAAAGTGAATCTTTTGCTGTCGGTGTCAGACCTGCAGATAAAAAATTATTCCAAGCTTTAAACCAAGCTCTTGTTCAACTTTATAAAGAAGGTAAGTTCCAAGAAATCAGCCAAAAATGGTTTGGAGAAGATGTAGCAACCAAAGAAGTGAAAAATAGAGATTGAGTTTTTACTCAGTCTCTTTTTGCATCAAAAAATCCTCTGGCAAGTACCAGAGGATAAGAGCTTATACTCAATGAAAATCAAAGAGCAAACTAGGAAGCTAGCCGCAGGCTGTACTTGAGTACGGCAAGGCAACGCTGACGTGGTTTGAATTTGATTTTCGAAGAGTATTATTTCATTGTTGGGAAGAGCAATACATCACGGATAGTAGTTGTATCAGTGAGAAGCATGCAGAGACGGTCGATACCGATACCCAAACCACCTGTTGGTGGCATACCGTATTCAAGGGCCTCGATGTAATCGTAGTCAATGCCAGTTGCTTCGTCGTCACCAAGTTCTTTAGCTTTCGCTTGGGCTTCAAAACGGCTAAGCTGATCGATTGGGTCGTTCAACTCAGTAAAGGCATTACCATACTCCTTGGTCATGATGAAGAGCTCGAAACGGTCTGTAAAGCGTTCGTCTTCAGGATTTTTCTTAGCCAGTGGAGATACAGCTACTGGATGTCCATAGACAAATGTTGGTTGGATCAAGGTTTCTTCAACAAACTCTTCAAAGAAGGCATTGATAATGTGGCCAACTTCAGTGTAATGTTTCTCAACTGGAACTTTCTTCTCAGCAGCGATAGCTTTAGCTTCTTCCAAAGTCATATCTTGCCAGAAATCTACACCAGTAATTTCTTTGATAGCATCAACCATGTGAACACGTTTAAATGGTTCGTTGATTTTGATTTCAGTTCCTTGGTAGTTGACTGGGCCGTCGCCTTTGACTGATTTAGCAGCGTGTTGGATAATGCCTTCAGTCAAGTCCATGATGTCTTGGAAGTCTGCATAAGCTTGGTAGACTTCGATAGAAGTAAATTCAGGGTTATGAGTGGCATCCATTCCTTCATTACGGAAGATACGGCCGATTTCATAGACACGTTCCATACCACCGACGATAAGGCGTTTCAAGTGAAGCTCAGTCGCGATACGAAGTACCATGTCAATGTTTTGGGCATTGTGGTGGGTGATAAATGGACGGGCAGAAGCTCCACCAGCTTCGTTGTGAAGAACAGGTGTTTCCACTTCAAGGAAACCTTTTTGGTCAAGGTAACGACGGATTTCAGAAATGATTTTTGAACGAGTGACAAAGCGTTCAAAGCTTTCACGGTTAGAAATCAAGTCAAGGTAACGTTTACGGTAAATTGTCTCAACGTCTGTCAAACCGTGGAATTTCTCTGGCAGAGGACGAAGAGCCTTAGACAAGTGTGTGATGTGAGTAGCCTTGATAGAGAGCTCTCCCATATCTGTACGCATTACTTCGCCTTCGACACCAAGGAAGTCACCAAGGTCCGCTTTTTTGAAGATTTCGTAATTTTCTTCACCGACAGCATCCTTACGAACGTAGATCTGAATCTGGCCTTCGCGGTCTTGAAGGTGGGCAAATCCAACTTTCCCTTTACCACGTTTGGTTACCAAGCGTCCTGCGATAGTAGCTGTTTCGTTTTTATCATGTAATTGTTCTTTATCGAGATCAGCAAATTTATCTTTTAATTCTTGTGAATTTGCAGTACGTTCAAAGCGTTTTCCAAAGGGATCGATTCCTTGTTCACGGAGCGCAGCCATTTTTTCACGGCGAACGATCTGCTGGTCATTTAGTTCTTCCATATGTTCTGTTGACATGGGATCCTCCTAGTTTTACTCAAAATTGAATACGATGAGTCATTTTTTGCGATACTCCCATTTTATCATAAATATCCAAGAAATTCACGGATAATCTTTAAAAACTAAAAAGAACTTGACACTAAAATCAAGTTCTGTTATTGATAGGAAGTATCATTCCAAGTATTGAGAGTGAATGTTTCAAAATCATGGGTTTCTAGAATTGTCAGGCTGGCATTTGCTAGACCGCCATCTTTACGAAGAAGTGGTTCTTTATATCCTAGAAGAGTACGAAGACTGGCAGTAAGATTGGCGCCGTGTCCGACAATTAGAATACGTTTAGCCGGACTATCTTTGAGTGATTTGATAAATTGGATGGTCCGTTGGGTTGTGCTATAGAGGGATTCAGCTCCGAACATTTGAGTGTCAAATTGAGCAAGATTAGATCGGAAAGCTTTGATTTGTTGCGGGTAAATAGCTTCCAAGGTTGCAATTTTCAAACCTTCCAACTTCCCCAGCTGCCATTCACGGAGATTAGGAACACTTTCTAAAGGACAGGGGGTCTGGAGTTGACTTTGGATAATCTCAGCAGATTTGACCGCTCGAGGTAAATCACTTGAATAAATCTGATCAAAAGGAATTTCCTTGAGATACTGGCCAAGTCGTTTTAGAGTGTCAATAGATTCAGGAAGAAGGGGAGAATCTCCACTAGCACCTTGAAAGCGTCCTTCTTGGTTCCAGAGGGTACGACCGTGGCGGACAAAGTAGAGTTTCATTACTTGTCCTCCAAGATATCTGCAAAGTCGGCCTTTACAAAGCTGGCCAATTCTTGTGGAGCGACGATAATGCTGTGACCAACTTCCCCAGCAGAGACAATCATTTGATCCAAGTCTAGAGCGATCTTATCGATAAAAATGGGGTAATTGTGTTTCTGACGAATTCCGACGGGATTATTAGCTCCATGAATATAACCTGTTGTTTTTTCCAAGTCCTTTTGTGGAATCATGCTCACTTTTTTATTGCCAGAAATTTTAGATAGTTTCTTTTCCGACAAGTGTTGAGTGATAGGGACAATTCCTATAATCGGTCCGGTTTTGTCACCCAAAAGAGCCAAGGTTTTGAAAATCTGGTCTCGTTCATAACCTTGAGGAAGCTCTCCTTCTAGGGCATTGATTTGAATCCCCTGATGTGGGATACCTGCTTTAGATAGGATTTGTTCCACCAATGTTTTTTTGATTTTAACTTTTTTTGCCATTATTTATACTTATCCTCCAATTGGCTCATCCAAATACCAAGCCATATTCCCAGTGCAAAGAAGAAGGCGATGATGACATATCCAACAAGTGAAAGGCCTGTGTATTGGATGCTTTCAGCGTTTCCTGCATTTGGAATCAAGATCAAAAGGGTACTTGATAGGACGATACCGATGATAAAATGATAGACGCGTGAGTGGTAGTTATTTAAGGCATAATCCATCAATTTTGAAAAAATGATGAGAGTTGCACCTGCACCGATTCCAATCGGGAAGAAGGTTCCCAAGAGGTCAAAGGTTTTAAAACCAGTCAACATGGGAGCATAGAGGCCTAAAATCAAAAGTAGATTTGATGGACTGAGGCCAGGAACTAATACGCCAAGAGCCAGCAGTGCACCAGCTAGGACGAAATTAAGAAAGCTGGCACTTAAGGTTCCAACGACAAAATTTAAGGCATAGAGTCCTAGTCCAGAAATGATAAAGGTTGCCCAGAACCAAGCCAAATCAATCTTGTCTCGGTCAGATTCTCGAGTTGATTCTTTGAGGAGGCTAGGAACTGTACCAATGATGGCGCCCGCAAAGCTCCATAAGACAAAGACCTGATAATTTTCAAGTAGGTATTCAATCGGGTAAGAAAATAAGCCGATTCCCAGAAGCATACCGATGGCAACTGGAATAAAGTACAAAACATTTTCTTTAAAGTCTTTAAAGGGATGGGCCAGAAAGCCAATCATCCGTTCATAAATTCCTAAGATTGCTGCTAGAACCCCTCCGGAAATTCCCGGTAAGATAAATCCAAGAGCAATCACAATCCCTTTAATAATGCGTGCTAACCATGAGAGCATATATTTCCTCCAACTATTTCTATTTCAAAAAATCCTTACTATATTGTATCACAATCAAACACAAAAAGAAAAAGCAAATGCTAAACAAATGCTTTTAAGGTTTTAAAAAGAGTTTTCTAAAGGTTTCTTCTTTGTTTTTTAAGGAAGAGATGACGTTGATATCCAAATCGTGGTCAAAGCCGGCAATTTTTCCTTTAGAAGTGTACTGGTGGATATCGTAATCTAAGTCCGTATTAGGTTTGCTTTCGAAAAATCCAGTATTTGATCCATAGGAGGGAATCCAAACAGAGGTAAACTTGCCTGTATCAATACTGTGTTCTTCCATGAAATAGACACCAATGTAGATTCCGATATTTTTAGCACCTAGCGATTCTAGTTTTGCACGAAAGGCTTCAACACCTTCGTTCATATTAGACATGGTTTTTTCTTCCACGTCTAGCCAATAGTAACTAGGGCTGTATGGTGAAGATGCGTTATAGAATACTTCAGCGGCTTTTTCCATTTCTTGGACATTTTTTCCAGCTAAATAAGCATAGACACCAACTGGGACATTTCGTTTTTGAAACTCCGTGATATGGGTTTTAAAGGCCTTATCTACCCCATTAACAAAGGCAGCATCGTTCTCTTTGGACGTTTGAGCGCCACTATGGACGCGAACAATAGCTCCAGAAATGTTTTGGGACAGAGTATCGTAATTAATTTCCTCAGGACGCTGCCAACCAGAAACATCAATTACCGGTTTATCTATATTGTGTAGCGCTTGTGTTTCTACTTGCGCGATATTTGACTTTGTTTTTACAGGATGGTCCTCAAAACGAGGGCGATTCAGGATTAAAATGAAAATCATAATCCCAAAAAAACCAAATAAAATAAGCGGATTAATTTTCTTTCTCATATCTCATAATTTTACCTTAAAAATGAAAAAAAATCAAAAAAAATATTCAAAAAATGGGTCAAGAAAGGACTTTAGAGCATTTTTTCATTCAAGAGCGCGGAATGATTTGAAATATGGTATAATAAAAGGGAATTTCTAGAGAAAAGAGAAGATTATGTCAAATTATGCCATTATTTTAGCAGCGGGTAAAGGGACTCGCATGAAATCTGATTTGCCAAAAGTTTTGCACAAGGTTGCGGGCATTTCCATGTTGGAACATGTTTTCCGTAGTGTGGGAGCTATCCAACCTGAAAAGACAGTAACAGTTGTCGGACACAAGGCAGAATTGGTTGAGCAGGTCTTGGCTGGACAGACAGAATTTGTGACTCAATCTGAACAGTTAGGAACGGGTCATGCAGTTATGATGACAGAGCCTATTTTAGAAGGTTTATCAGGTCACACCTTGGTCATTGCAGGAGATACTCCTTTAATCACAGGTGAAAGCTTGAAAAACTTGATTGATTTCCACATCAATCATAAAAATGTGGCCACTATCTTGACTGCTGAAACAGATAATCCTTTTGGCTATGGACGAATTGTTCGTAATGACAATGCTGAAGTTCTTCGCATTGTTGAGCAGAAGGATGCTACAGATTTTGAAAAACAAATCAAGGAAATTAACACTGGAACTTACGTTTTTGACAATGAGCGTTTGTTTGAAGCTTTGAAAAATATTAATACCAATAACGCTCAAGGTGAATACTATATTACAGATGTCATTGGCATTTTCCGTGAAGCTGGTGAAAAAGTTGGCGCTTATACTTTGAAAGATTTTGATGAAAGTCTTGGGGTAAATGACCGTGTGGCACTTGCGACAGCTGAGTCAGTTATGCGTCGTCGCATCAATCATCAGCACATGGTCAATGGTGTTAGCTTTGTCAATCCAGAAGCAACTTATATTGATATTGATGTGGAGATTGCGCCTGAAGTTCAAATCGAAGCCAATGTTACCTTGAAGGGGCAAACGAAAATTGGTGCTGAGACTGTTTTGACAAATGGAACATATGTAGTGGATAGCACTATCGGAGCAGGAGCTGTTATTACCAACTCTATGATTGAGGAAAGTAGTGTTGCAGACGGTGTGACAGTCGGTCCCTATGCCCACATTCGTCCAGGTTCAAGTCTGGGTGCTCAAGTCCATATTGGAAACTTTGTTGAGGTTAAAGGTTCTTCTATCGGCGAGAATACTAAGGCTGGTCATTTGACTTATATCGGAAACTGTGAAGTGGGTAGCAAGGTTAATTTTGGTGCAGGAACCATTACAGTCAACTATGACGGCAAAAACAAATACAAGACAGTCATCGGTAACAATGTCTTTGTTGGTTCAAATTCAACCATTATTGCGCCAGTTGAGTTAGGTGATAATTCCCTCGTTGGTGCTGGTTCAACTATTACTAAAGATGTTCCAGCAGATGCCATTGCTATTGGTCGCGGACGTCAGGTCAATAAAGACGAATATGCAACTCGCCTTCCTCATCATCCTAAGAATCAGTAGGAGCCTATCATGGAATTTGAAGAAAAAACACTTAGCCGAAAAGAAATCTATCAAGGACCAATTTTTAAACTGGTTCAAGATCAGGTTGAATTACCAGAAGGCAAGGGAACTGCCCAACGCGATTTGATTTTCCACAATGGAGCTGTCTGCGTTTTAGCTGTAACAGATGAACAAAAACTCATCTTAGTCAAGCAGTACCGCAAAGCTATCGAGGCTGTCTCTTACGAAATTCCAGCTGGAAAATTGGAAGTAGGAGAAAATACAGACCCTGTTGCAGCAGCCCTGCGTGAATTAGAGGAAGAAACAGCCTATACAGGGAAGTTAGAACTCTTGTACGATTTTTATTCAGCCATTGGCTTTTGTAATGAAAAGTTAAAACTATACCTAGCAAGCGATTTGACAAAGGTGGAAAATCCGCGTCCGCAGGATGAGGATGAAACCTTGGAAGTTCTTGAAGTGAGTCTAGAAGAAGCCAAGGAATTGATCCAATTAGGTCATATCTGTGATGCCAAGACAATTATGGCTGTTCAGTATTGGGAATTGCATAAAAAATAGAGGAGGTCAGTATGGGTAAACCTTTATTAACGGATGAAATGATTGAAAGAGCTAATAGAGGCGAAAAAATTTCAGGTCCTCCTTTGCTGGATGATGAGGAGACAAAGATTTTACCAACCTCTTCTTCCAGTTTTGGTTATGCCAATTCTAAGGGGCATGGCTTTAGTCAGGAAACCTTGAAGATTCAGGTCGAACCGTCTATTCATAAAAGCCGTCGCATTGAGAATACCAAGAGAAATGTCTTCAATTCTAAGTTAAATAAAATATTATTTGCAGTCATTTTTCTCTTGATTTTGCTTGTCTTAGCAATGAAACTGTTGTAATAGAAAAGGAATTGAAATGAAAATAGGAATTATTGCTGCTATGCCAGAAGAACTGGCTTATCTGGTCCAGCATCTAGACAATGCCCAAGAACAAGTTGTTTTAGGGAATACCTATCATACAGGAACTATTGCATCTCATGAAGTCGTTCTTGTAGAAAGTGGAATTGGTAAGGTCATGTCTGCTATGAGTGTGGCGATTTTGGCTGATCATTTTCAAGTGGATGCTCTAATTAATACAGGATCAGCTGGGGCAGTAGCAGAGGGTATTGCAGTTGGTGATGTTGTGATTGCTGACAAATTGGCTTATCATGACGTGGATGTCACAGCTTTTGGCTATGCTTATGGACAAATGGCACAACAACCGCTTTATTTCGAATCAGATAAAACCTTTGTTGCCAAAATCCAAGAGAGTTTATCTCAATTGGATCAAAACGGGCATCTTGGTTTGATTGCTACAGGAGATAGTTTTGTTGCAGGAAATGATAAGATAAAAGCGATTAAATCCCATTTCCCAGATGTTTTGGCTGTTGAGATGGAGGGGGCAGCTATTGCTCAGGCAGCGCATGCCCTCAATCTCCCAGTCTTAGTCATCCGAGCTATGAGTGACAATGCTAACCATGAAGCAAATATCTCTTTTGATGAGTTTATTATCGAAGCTGGACGTCGCTCTGCCCAAGTCTTGTTAGCCTTTTTGAAGGCCTTAAATTAAGCGAAAATTTGACAGTTTTTCTAGCTTATGATAAGATTTAAATAAAGAAAAGCTAGAAAACGTTTCAGAGGATATTATGAGTATTGAAATGACCGTCAGTGAGATTGCAGAGGTCTTAGGATTATCTCGCCAAGCAATCAATAACCGTGTCAAAGAATTACCAGAAGAAGACACAGATAAAAATGACAAAGGGGTAACAGTCGTTACCAGAAGTGGCTTGATTAAGCTAGAAGAAATCTATAAAAAAACGATTTTTGAAGATGAGCCTGTCAGTGAAGATGTCAAGCAACGTGAACTGATGGAGATTCTAGTTGATGAGAAGAATGCAGAAATTCTCCGCCTTTATGAACAATTAAAAGCCAAGGATCGTCAGTTATCAGAAAAAGACGAGCAGATGCGTATCAAAGACCGTCAGATTGCTGAGAAAGACAAACAACTTGATCAGCAGCAACAATTGACTCTTCAAGCCATGAAGGATCAAGAAAATCTCAAGCTAGAGCTAGACCAAGCAAAAGAAGAAGTCCAATCCACTAAGAAAGGCTTTTTTGCTCGTTTATTTGGAGGATAATCAAGGAGCTGTTTAGGTTAAGTGCTAACCTGATGGCTTCTTTTATTTCTAATCTAAATAGTATAGTTGCTCAAAAATAACAGTATAGGAGAGGTAGAAATGGAACGATTAGAAGATTACATTGCTTTTGATTTAGAATTTAATCAGCACGAAGGACAAACACACCTGATTCAAGTATCGGCAGTGCGGTTTAGAGATGGTCAGGAAATCGATGCCTATGATTCCTATGTTCATACCAATGTACCTTTAAAAAGTTTTATCAATGGTTTGACTGGGATTACAGCCGAAATCTTAAAAGATGCTCCTCCAGTGGAGGAAGTCATAAAAGAATTCCAAGAGTTTGTAGGTTCTTTACCCATGGTAGGCTACAATGCTGCTAAAAGTGATCTACCTATTTTAGCGGATCATGGTTTAGACTATAGCCAGCAGTATAAGGTGGACTTGTATGATGAAGCTTTTGAACGTCGGAGTTCGGATTTACATGGTATTGCCAATCTCAAATTGCAAACCGTTGCCTCGTTTCTTGGATTTCAAGGTCAGTCTCATAATAGCTTAGAGGATGCACGGATGACAGCGCGTGTTTACGAGTCCTTCCTAGAGTCGGATCAAGCTAGAGAATTGTTAGAGACAGAAAGTAGTCTTTCAAACAATCCTTTTGGAGGCTTGGACTTGTCTCAATTATTTGACTAGGAGTGCCTATGAAACCTGAAAAACCTAAAAATCTAGGTTTTAAGCAAATATACTTTAATCTAGATAAAATACTTTTTCTATTTTTCTTGACTTTCATGATGATTGAGTTTGTCTGGTTACCATCAAATTCTTGGATTGCTGGACTTTTGCTCCGTCAGACAGGTTATCTCTTTCTATCCTACAACAATATTTTTGCCATTATAACGGGCTCACCCTTTATTAGTCTTGCTTTATTTGTTCTGGTAATTGTTAATTTATTGGTCGCCTATTTTCAAATAGGGCTCCTCTTTATTGGTGCTCGGCATTTATTATGTCATGAAAAGAGGACCTTGCTGGAGTATAGTCGCAATGTCTTTCGCCAAAGTTTCTTGTTTATGAAGCAAGTCACGCTTGCCAAGATAACCTTTATCTTCTTTTATGTCATGATGCTCTTTCCAGTGATTCGAAAGATTTTAAAGATTTACTACTTAAATAAAATTGTCATTCCGGACTTTATCGTTGATTATGTGGAAGACAAGTATTGGCTAGTAGGTATAGTGGTTACTATTCTGGCCTTACTTCTATTTTACATTTCAGTGCGTTTCATGTTTGCCCTATCTCAGCTTTTATTTGAAAAGAAAACAGTCAAAGAAGCAGTCAAATACAGTCTAGAGAAGACAAGAAAGCACTCCTGGTTTTATATTTGGAACTTGCTTTGGATTGTCGTCAAAACCTATCTATTTTTCATTCTTTTATTGATTCCAATATTAGCAAGTCAGGCACTGATGGATGGTCTGACACATAAGGAATCTCTTGTTCTGGGAATTATCAACTTTGTCTTGATTAAGAATTTCCGCTATATAGCCTTGACTTACTTTCTCATTAAGTTTGTTTCCTTCTTAACGGGAGAAGAACTAGAAATTACACCAAGGAGAAAGAAAGATCACTGGATGAGATGGGGAGTGATGGGCTGTGCTTGTATCTTTTTTGCTCTTGATGGTTATGTTTATTTAGAAGCTCCAGTCGCCAATAAACCTTTAATCATTTCTCACAGGGGAGTATCTAATAAGAATGGTGTGCAAAATACCGTCCAATCACTAGAAAAAACCGCTCAGTTATCTCCAGATTTCGTTGAGACAGATGTTCAGGAAACAAAAGATGGCCAGTTTGTCATGATGCATGATGCCAATATCAAGAATCTGACAGGAGTTAATGCCAATCCACAGGATCTAACTTTGAAAGAATTAACTAAACTTGATATTTCAGAAAATGGTTATCATAGCAAGGTGTCCAGTTTTGATGACTATCTCAATAAAGCCAATGAATTGCATCAAAAACTCCTTATTGAGATTAAAACCAGTCGAAAAGATAGCCCAGATATGATGAAACGATTTATGGAAAAATATGGAACGGTTCTTAAGAAGAATGGTCACCAAATGCAATCCTTGGATTATCATGTGATTGACCAGGTTTTAGCCTACGATTCTCAAATCCCAGTCTATTTCATCCTACCTTATAATAGTATTTTTCCACGAACCAAGGCTACAGGTTACACCATGGAGTATTCAACTTTAGATGAAAATTTTGTCAACAAGCTTTGGAATACCGATCAGAAATTGTACGTTTGGACCATCAATAGTTCAGAGTCCTTTGATAAATCAGTTCATTTGGGAGCAGATGGCATGATAACGGATGACTTGGAACTGATTCAAGACCAGGTTACCATTGCCCAAGAAGACCCAGAGTATACTGAATTGCTTTTCAAACAGGCCATGGAATTCTTTAATTTTTAGTAAGCAAAAAACCACCTCTAAAATAGCAAAAAACGAGCATTGTATCAGTTGGATATGCTCGTTTTCTTCTGTCAGTAGTACACCGTAGATACTAAACATTTTTAGAAATTAATTAGAGTTTCCTAATCGATTTGTTAATATCTTATGTCAATCTATTATAATTAAAAAAACAACAAAATAGAAACTAATATCTATGAAGTGGTTGAGATAGACTATTTATGTTAGATGTAAAAGGCTTATTAACTTCTGCATGAAGAAGAATTTCGAATATAAGGTGAATGAAAAATGGATCTTGCCCCCCTTTGGGGCAGATGAGAGACTGTGTAGTTTTATTTTTGAGTTAATTTTTTCTTAAATCAAGTGCTTACTGAGGATTGCTTTTATTTTCTGAAGTTGGAGTATTGGATTGTTTTTCATTTTCATCGGCGGTTTTACTTGTGGCAGGTGTAGTAGAGTTCTGAGTTGCTGCTTTCTGCTCTTCTTTTTTCTCTTCCTTGACGCTAGCTTTTGGTGTTTCTTCTTGCTGTGTTTTTTCTTGAGAAGTGTTATTTTCCTTATTTGGACTAGTATTTTCCTGAGGGGATTCCTTTTGAATTTCTTTGACAATTGTTGTCGTCTGGCTTGTCGTAGGTTCTTTTTTAGTATTTTTGTTATTATCCAAGGCGTTCATGATCGTGATACTTGCGGTAATCAAGCCAAGGATACTACCGATAGTCGCAACGGTTTTTTGAAAGACCGTAAAGCCTTTTTTGATGTGTTCTGTTTTTGGTTTTGAGGTTCTACGATAATTAGACATGCATTCTCTCCTTTAATTAAAATTTATTATACCGCATTTCTTTAAAAAAATCTTAAAAAAAGAGGAATTGCCCTTTCTTGTCGCAAGCTCCGTTTCATGATACAATAGAGGGAGTGATTTTAGAAAGCGTGATAAAACATGATTTACTTTGATAATTCGGCGACGACCAAGCCCTATCCTGAAGCACTTGAAACTTATATGCAGGTGGCTTCAAAAATTTTAGGAAATCCATCTAGTCTCCATCTTTTGGGAGACCAGGCAACACGAATCTTAGATGCTTCTCGCCAACAGATTGCAGATTTAATCGGTAAGAAAAGCGATGAAATCTTCTTTACTTCTGGTGGGACAGAAGGAGATAACTGGGTCACCAAGGGTGTGGCCTTTGAAAAGGCTCAGTTTGGAAAGCACATCATTGTATCAGCCATTGAACATCCGGCAGTCAAAGAGTCAGCCCTCTGGTTGAAAAGTCAAGGATTTGAAGTGGATTTTGCTCCGGTAGATGAGAAAGGATTTGTGGATGTTGAAGCGTTAGCAGCTTTGATACGACCTGATACGACCCTTGTTTCCGTCATGGCTGTGAACAATGAAATCGGTTCTATCCAACCTATTGAGGCTATTTCAGAACTCTTGGCAGACAAGCCGACTATTTCCTTCCACGTTGATGCGGTTCAGGCGCTTGCCAAGATTCCGACTGAAAAGTATCTGACAGAACGAGTGGATTTCGCGACTTTCTCTGGTCACAAGTTCCACGGAGTTCGTGGTGTTGGTTTTGTCTATATCAAGTCTGGCAAGAAGATTACGCCTCTTTTAACAGGTGGTGGTCAGGAGCGAGATTATCGTTCGACAACTGAAAATGTGGCAGGAATTGCAGCGACAGCTAAGTCCCTCCGTTTGTCTATGGAAAAGCTAGATATTTTTACAAGCAAGACAGGGCAGATGAAATCTGTTATTCGCCAAGCCCTTCTGGACTATCCAGATATTTTTGTCTTCTCTGATGAGGAAGATTTTGCCCCTCATATTCTAACTTTTGGAATTAAGGGTGTTCGTGGTGAAGTTATTGTTCACGCCTTTGAAGACCATGATATTTTCATCTCAACGACCTCTGCTTGTTCGTCCAAGGCTGGGAAACCTGCAGGAACTCTGATTGCCATGGGAGTGGATAAGGACAAGGCCCAGTCAGCTGTTCGCCTAAGCCTAGACCTTGAAAATGATATGAGTCAGGTCGAGCAGTTTTTGACTAAGCTAAAATTGATTTACAATCAAACTAGAAAAGTAAGATAGGAGCATTTATGCAGTATTCAGAAATTATGATTCGTTATGGAGAATTGTCAACCAAACACAAAAATCGTATGCGTTTCATCAATAAACTTCGTCATAATATTTCAGACGTTTTGTCTATCTATCCCCAAGTTAAGGTAACCGCAGATCGCGATCGTGCCCACGCTTACCTCAATGGAGCTGATTACACCGCAGTAGCAGAATCCCTCAAACAAGTATTCGGGATTCAAAACTTTTCTCCCGTTTATAAGGTTGAAAAGTCTGTGGAAGTTCTTAAATCTGCTGTCCAAGAGATTATGAAAGAAACTTACAAGGAAGGGATGACCTTTAAAATCACTGGTAAGCGTAGCGATCACACCTTTGAACTTGATAGTCGTGAACTCAATCAAACTCTTGGTAGTGCTGTTTTCAAGGCTATTCCAAACGTGAAAGCTCAGATGAAAAATCCAGATATTAATCTTCAGGTTGAGATTCGTGAGGAAGCGGCTTATATTTCCTATGAAACCTTTCGTGGAGCAGGAGGATTACCTGTGGGAAGTTCTGGTAAAGGCATGCTCATGTTGTCGGGAGGGATTGATTCACCTGTGGCAGGTTATCTAGCTCTTAAACGTGGTGTAGATATTGAGGCCGTTCACTTTGCCAGCCCACCTTACACGAGTCCTGGTGCCCTTAAAAAAGCTCAAGATTTGACTCGTAAATTAACCAAGTTTGGGGGCAATATCCAGTTTATCGAAGTACCTTTCACAGAGATTCAAGAGGAAATCAAGGCTAAAGCCCCAGAAGCTTATTTGATGACTCTAACTCGTCGCTTTATGATGCGGATTACTGATCGTATTCGTGAGATACGAAATGGTTTGGTTATCATCAATGGGGAAAGTCTTGGTCAAGTAGCTAGCCAGACCTTGGAAAGCATGCAGACTATCAACGCTGTGACCAGCACTCCAGTCATTCGTCCTGTGGTCACCATGGACAAGTTGGAAATCATTGACATCGCCCAAGCAATCGATACCTTTGATATTTCTATCCAGCCTTTTGAAGACTGCTGTACGATTTTTGCACCTGACCGTCCTAAGACAAATCCTAAGATTAAAAATGCAGAGCAGTATGAAAAACGAATGGATGTTAAGGGCTTAGTTGAGCGAGCAGTGGCAGGGATTATGATTACTGAGATTACACCTCAAACTGAAAAAGATGAAGTCGATGACTTGATTGACAATTTCCTCTAATCAGAAAATCCAAAAGAATTTAGAAAAATAAATGAAAAAGTTAGTTTTTAATCCAAAAATGGAAGCAAAGCTAACTTTTTTACTATAATTGTGATATAATAAGATAAAATTTTGAATATAGAGAGTTTTCTGACAATGAATCAATCCTACTTTTATTTAAAAATGAAAGAACACAAACTCAAGGTTCCTTATACTGGTAAGGAGCGCCGTGTGCGTGTTCTTCTTCCTAAAGATTATGAAAAAGACACGGATCGTTCCTATCCTGTGGTTTACTTTCATGACGGGCAAAATGTCTTTTATAGTAAAGAATCCTTTATTGGTCACTCATGGAAGATTATTCCAGCCATTAAACGAAATCCTGATATCAGTCGCATGATTGTCGTTGCCATTGACAATGATGGCATGGGGCGGATGAATGAGTATGCGGCTTGGAAGTTCCAAGAATCTCCTATCCCAGGACAGCAATTTGGTGGTAAGGGTGTGGAATATGCCGAGTTTGTCATGGAGGTGGTCAAACCTTTTATCGATGAGACCTACCGTACCAAAGCTGATCGCCAGCATACGGCTATGATTGGCTCGTCACTAGGAGGCAATATTACCCAGTTTATCGGACTAGAATACCAAGACCAAATTGGTTGTCTAGGTGTCTTTTCATCTGCTAACTGGCTTCACCAAGACGCCTTTAACCGTTATATCAAGCGCCAGAAACTGTCGCCTGAACAGCGCATCTTCATCTATGTAGGAACAGAAGAAGCAGATGATACAGATAAGACCTTGATGGCTGGTAATATCAAACAAGCCTATATCGACTCGTCGCTACGCTATTACCACGATTTGATAGCAGGGGGAGTTTATTTGGATAATCTAGTCTTGAAAGTTCAGTCTGGTGCCATCCATAGTGAGATTCCTTGGTCGGAAAATTTACCAGATTGTCTTCTTTTTTTTGCAGAGAAATGGTAAGTTAGGAAAGGAGAAAGCCAATGCATATTGAAAACCTTAGCCACTGGAGTGGCCATCTCAACCGTGAAATGTATCTCAACCGTTATGGACATGCTGGGATTCCAGTTGTGGTTTTTGCTTCATCTGGTGGCAGTCACAATGAATACTATGATTTTGGCATGATTGATGCCTGTGCTTCTTTTATCGAGGAAGGCCGTGTCCAGTTCTTTACCCTATCCAGTGTGGATAGTGAGAGCTGGTTGGCCACTTGGAAAAATAGTCATGACCAGGCGGAGATGCACCGTGCCTACGAACGCTATGTGATTGAGGAGGCTATTCCTTTTATCAAGCATAAGACAGGTTGGTTTGATGGTATGATGACGACAGGTTGCTCCATGGGCGCCTATCATGCTGTCAATTTCTTCCTCCAGCATCCAGATGTATTTACCAAAGTGATTGCTCTTAGTGGTGTCTACGACACACGTTTCTTTGTCGGCGATTACTACAATGATGATGCTATTTACCAAAACTCGCCAGTAGATTATATCTGGAACCAGAATGACGGCTGGTTTATTGACCGTTACCGTCAGGCGGAGATCGTGCTTTGTACGGGTCTTGGTGCCTGGGAACAAGACGGTTTACCGTCTTTCTACAAGCTCAAAGAAGCCTTTGACCAGAAACAAATTCCAGTCTGGTTTGCTGAATGGGGACATGATGTCGCTCACGACTGGGAATGGTGGCGCAAACAAATGCCTTATTTCCTTGGCAATCTCTATTTATAAAAGGAGTTACCTATGAATTACCTTGTTATTTCTCCCTACTATCCACAAAACTTTCAACAGTTTACAATTGAACTAGCTAATAAAGGCATCACAGTCTTGGGAATTGGCCAAGAACCCTACGAGCAATTGGATGAACCCTTGCGCAATAGCTTGACCGAGTATTTCCGTGTAGATAATCTTGAAAATGTAGATGAAGTCAAGCGTGCAGCTGCTTTTCTCTTTTATAAGCATGGCCCAATTGATCGTATTGAGTCCCATAATGAATACTGGCTAGAACTGGACGCAACACTTAGAGAACAATTCAATGTTTTTGGTGCCAAACCAGAGGATCTCAAAAAGACTAAATTTAAGTCTGAAATGAAGAAGCTTTTCAAAAAAGCAGGTGTCCCTGTGGTTCCTGGAGCTGTTATCAAGACGGAAGCAGATGTTGATCAAGTAGTGAAAGAAATAGGCCTTCCAATGATTGCCAAACCTGACAATGGAGTGGGAGCAACCGCCACCTTTAAGCTTGAGACAGAGGACGATATCAATCACTTCAAGGCTGAGTGGGACCATTCAACTATTTATTTCTTTGAGAAATTTGTCACCTCTAGTGAAATCTGTACCTTTGATGGTCTTGTGGACAAGGATGGTAAAATCGTCTTTTCAACGACCTTTGACTACGCCTATACACCACTTGATCTCATGATTTACAAGATGGACAATTCCTACTATGTGCTCAAGGATATGGATCCTAAACTGCGCAAATATGGTGAAGCGATTGTTAAGGAATTTGGTATGAAAGAACGTTTCTTCCATATCGAGTTTTTCCGTGAAGGGGATGATTATATTGCCATCGAGTACAATAATCGCCCTGCAGGTGGTTTCACCATTGATGTTTATAACTTTGCCCATTCCTTAGACCTCTATCGTGGATATGCAGCCGTTGTCGCAGGAGAAGAGTTCCCAGCGTCAGATTTTGAACCTCAGTATTGTTTGGCTACATCACGTCGTGCAAATGCTCACTATGTCTATTCTGAGGAGGATTTGTTTGCTAAATATAGCCAGCAGTTCAAGGTTAAAAAAATCATGCCAGAGGCCTTCGCGGAACTTCAAGGAGATTACCTGTATATGCTGACAACTCCGAGTCGACAAGAAATGGAGCAAATGATTGCAGATTTTGGACAACGTCAGGCTTAAGGGACTATAGGGTTAAGGAAAATGACTTTCTTAATCCTTTTGTTTTTTATGAGACACACAGCAGATTGAAACAAGAATAGGACGAAACAGCCTCGTAAAGAGGCTGGGACAAAAAGATTTTGATTTTAGGAATTCTTTATTATAAATTTTTAAAATCGATAGATTAGGAAAAAAAGCGAACAAGACAAAATTCTGAATGTCAGATAACTCATTTTGTTCGCTTTTTATATTTAAGGTTAGACTTTTTTCCCAAACTCTTTTGAGGTGCTTTTTGATATGAGCCCAGGTTTTCTCAGTAAGATTGTACTCAGGTGAGTGGGGAGGAATAAGAAATAAAGCTACTTTTTCTGGGGCTTGTTCATAGTAGGTATGATTCTTTTTTTCGAGTGTAGCCCATAGCTTTGAGAGCATAGTGGATTGAAATAAGATGTGAACAAAGTGATTGAGAAAGTCAATTTTTTCTAGAAATGTTTCAGCAACCGTAATGTACTACTCTAGATTCAATATGCTATAGTTGGATGACAGCCAAATTTAGAAGCTATTTCAGTCGAATAAGCGTCTGGATTGTCAGTAAGATAGTTTTTAAGTCTGTCTCTATCAACTTTTCTTGGTTTTGTTCCTTTTACTTGATGGTTTAGATCACTTATTTTCTCTTTTAGATAATGGGATTGTGTGAGATTTGGAAAACGTGTGATGCTTCTATTATACTACCTGTTTGCTTACAATAGGCGAGAACTTTTTTTACGTAAATCGATTGAATATGGCATAAGATGACTGCACTACATTGAGTACTATCTTTAGTTCATTTTGTCATATCTCTGTCGAAACAGATTACTAATATTAGTGTACGGGCTCTATGTATGTCAAAAACAAGTTCAGTTACTGAACAGATTGCACCAAACGATATAGGAGAATAATTTGAGTTTTTTATGTAATTTTTATATGGGATTCATTACGACAGATACCTTAGATTCTTTTTATTGAAGAAATTTTCTGAAAATTACAAAATATACTTGCTATTTTAGAAAAATAGTGTAGAATAAAAGAAATAGGTTTTTAGAATAAGGAGTGGAATATGACAGTAACGATTGATTGGGAAAACCTTGGTTTTTCCTATATGAAATTACCTTATCGCTATATTGCTCATTTTAAAAATGGACAATGGGATCAAGGAGAGCTTACAGAGGATGCAACCTTGCATATTTCAGAGTCTTCTCCAAGTCTTCACTATGGCCAACAAGCATTTGAAGGTTTGAAAGCTTATCGTACTAAGGATGGTAGTGTTCAACTTTTCCGTCCTGACGAAAATGCCAAACGCTTGCAACGGACATGTGACCGTCTCTTGATGCCCCAAGTTCCAACAGAAATGTTTGTAGAAGCTTGTAAAGCAGTTGTCCGTGCCAATGAAGAATACGTACCACCATACGGAACAGGTGGGACCTTATATCTTCGTCCTCTTTTGATTGGTGTCGGAGATATTATTGGGGTTAAACCAGCAGAAGAGTACATTTTCACCATCTTTGCTATGCCAGTTGGAAATTACTTTAAGGGTGGTTTGGTTCCAACCAACTTCTTGATTCAGGATGAATACGACCGTGCAGCGCCAAATGGTACAGGTGCGGCTAAGGTTGGTGGAAACTATGCTGCAAGTCTCTTGCCAGGAAAAATGGCCAAGTCACGCCATTTCTCAGATGTTATCTATCTAGATCCTTCAACACATACAAAGATTGAAGAAGTCGGTTCAGCTAACTTCTTTGGAATTACAGCTGACAATGAATTTGTAACACCATTGAGTCCATCTATCTTGCCATCTATTACCAAGTATTCCTTGCTTTATTTGGCAGAACATCGCTTGGGCTTAACTCCTATTGAAGGTGATGTCCCAATTGATAACCTTGACCGTTTTGTAGAGGCAGGTGCCTGTGGTACAGCAGCAGTGATTTCCCCAATTGGAGGTATTCAACATGGAGATGATTTTCATATATTCTATAGTGAAACCGAAGTGGGGCCTATTACACGTAAACTTTATGATGAATTGACTGGTATTCAGTTTGGCGATATTGAAGCGCCAGAAGGTTGGATTGTAAAAGTAGATTAAAATAAACAAAAGGAGATTTTTTATGAAATCGAAAAAGTGGCTCTTAACAGCAGGAGTGGTCCTGAGCACGACAGCTATTTTAGTGGCTTGTGGAAAAGCTGATAAAGAAGCAGATGCACCGACAACATTTTCTTATGTCTATGCAGTAGATCCAGCATCATTGGACTACAGTATAGCTACTCGAACATCGACGACAGACGTTATTGGAAATGTTATTGATGGTTTGATGGAAAATGATAAATACGGCAATGTTGTTCCTTCCTTGGCTGAAGATTGGTCTGTATCAAAAGATGGTTTGACTTATACTTATAAACTTCGTAAAGGAGTGAAATGGTACACTTCTGAGGGTGAAGAATATGCAGAAGTAACAGCCCATGACTTTGTGACAGGACTAAAACACGTAGCTGATGGCAAGTCAGACGGTGTCTCTCTCATCCAGAATTCAATCAAGGGATTGGATGCTTACATGACTGGTGAAACGAATGATTTCTCTACAGTTGGTGTCAAGGCCTTGGACGATTATACAGTTGAATATACCCTAAACAAACCAGAAAGTTTTTGGAATTCTAAAGTTACAACAGCGACGATGTTGCCTGTAAATGAAGAGTTTTTGAAGGCATCAGGTAAAGATTATGGAGCCGTTACTCCAGCAGGGATTCTCTATAATGGTCCTTATTTCTTGAAGACTTTGACTTCTAAATCCTTGATTGAATACGAGAAAAATCCAAATTACTGGGATAAAGAAAATGTAAAAATTGAGAAGATCAAATTGACTTACTACGATGGTTCTGATCAGGAATCGTTGATTCGTAGCTTCTCTTCTGGTGCTTATACAACAGCCCGTCTCTTCCCAAGTAGTTCAAACTTTGCTTCAACTTTGGAACAATACGGAGATAAAATTACTTATAGTCCACAGGACTCAAGTAGTTATTACTTCACTTTTAACGTAAATCGTCAGTCATACAATAAAACTGCAAAAACAAGTGAAGAGCAAAAAAATTCTACAAAAGAAGCTATGCTTAATAAGGACTTCCGTCAGGCTATCAACTTTGCCTTCAACCGCCATTCTTATGCTGCCCAGCTAAATGGTGAAGACGGTGCGGATAAGATTATTCGTAACAGCCTCGTTCCTGACAACTTTGTGCAAGCAGGTGGTAAGAACTTTGGTCAAATTGCTCAAGTAGAGTTGGTGAACTATGGTGACCAATGGAAAGGTGTTGAGCTAGTTGACGGTAAGGACTCTATCTACAACCCTGACAAGGCCAAAGTTGCTTTCGAAAAAGCTAAGAAAGACTTAGAGTCTAAAGGGGTAACCTTCCCAATTCACTTGGATGTTCCAGTTGAACAAACAGATACCATCGCCGTTCAACAAAGTAACTCTTTCAAACAGTCAATTGAATCAACTCTTGGTGCTGAAAATGTTGTCATCGACGTTCTTCAAATGACAGATAATGAAAAGGAAACAATCACTTCACAAGCGCGTGTTCCTTCTCAAAAAGACTATGACTTGAACAGTACAGGATGGGCTCCAAGTTATCAAGACCCAGCATCTTACTTGAATATCATGGATCCTAAATCAGGTTCTGCCATGAAACACCTTGGTATTACGAAAGGAAAAGATAAGGATGTTGTAGCGAAACTTGGTTTGGACCAGTATAAGAAATTATTGGATGATGCAGATTCAGAAACTAGCAATCTTGAAGAACGCTATGAAAAATATGCCAAGGCTCAAGCTTGGTTGACAGATAGTTCATTATTGATGCCAACAGCTTCATCTGGTGGTTCTCCAGTTGTAAGTAATGTCGTGCCATTCTCAAAACCATACTCACAAGTTGGTATTAAAGGTGACCCATATATCTTTAAAGGAATGAAATTGCAAAAAGATATCGTTACGACAAAAGAATATGAAGAAGCACTGAAAAAATGGCAAAAAGAAAAATTGGAATCAAACGGTAAATACCAAAAAGAACTAGAAAAACACATTAAATAAAGCAGAAAACTCTATATCAGACTTGGAATGATATAGAGTTTTTTCTTGCTAGTTTTAGGATTTTCTTGTAAAATAGAAAAAGTGAAGAGAGGTATGAAATGAGTAAGAAAGATAAAAAAATCGAAATTCAAGTAGCAGATGCTAAAGTTAGTGTAGGAAAAGACAGTTTTGAAGGTTATACATTGACTATTGGTAAAAAAGTTATCGGAGAAATTGCCGAATTAGATGGACAATTTGCCATCATAAAGAATGGGAATGTCGATAGTTTTTATAAAAAATTGGAAAAAGCTGTGGAAATTTTGATTGAAAATTATAATTTAGCAAAATAAGTCTTGTTTTTTTGAAATTTTCATGATATAATAGTCCATGTTGATTGTAGGAGAGATAGCGAAGAGGCTAAACGCGGCGGACTGTAAATCCGCTCCTTCGGGTTCGGGGGTTCGAATCCCTCTCTCTCCATTTCATTAATGGGGTATAGCCAAGCGGTAAGGCAAGGGACTTTGACTCCCTCATGCGTTGGTTCGAATCCAGCTACCCCAGTTCTTAGGTAATGATCAAGATAAAAAGCAAAATATCTTAGGGTATTTTATTTTTATAATTGAAAGACGTGAACGATATGAACATGTCCTTGCGGGTGCTTAGGAAAAAAATTATAAGTATGTCAAGTTTAAGAAAAACTTGATTGTTGGAGGATTTTTTAGATGAACGAATTTGAAGATTTGCTAAATAGCGTTAGCCAAGTTGAGACTGGTGATGTTGTTAGTGCTGAAGTATTGACAGTTGATGCGACTCAAGCTAACGTTGCAATCTCTGGAACTGGTGTTGAAGGTGTCTTGACTCTTCGCGAATTGACAAACGATCGCGATGCAGATATCAATGACTTTGTTAAAGTAGGAGAAGTATTGGATGTTCTTGTACTTCGTCAAGTAGTTGGTAAAGATACTGATACAGTTACATACCTTGTATCTAAAAAACGCCTTGAAGCTCGCAAAGCATGGGACAAACTTGTTGGTCGCGAAGAAGAAGTTGTTACTGTTAAAGGAACTCGTGCCGTTAAAGGTGGACTTTCAGTAGAATTTGAAGGTGTTCGTGGATTTATCCCAGCTTCAATGTTGGATACTCGTTTCGTACGTAACACTGAGCGTTTTGTAGGTCAAGAATTTGATGCTAAAATCAAAGAAGTTGACGCTAAAGAAAACCGCTTCATCCTTTCACGTCGTGAAGTTGTTGAAGCAGCTACAGCAGCAGCTCGCGCTGAAGTATTCGGTAAATTGGCTGTTGGTGATGTAGTAACTGGTAAAGTTGCACGTATCACAAGCTTCGGTGCTTTCATCGACCTTGGTGGTGTTGACGGATTGGTTCACTTGACTGAATTGTCACATGAACGTAACGTATCACCAAAATCAGTTGTAACTGTTGGTGAAGAAATTGAAGTGAAAATCCTTGATCTTAACGAAGAAGAAGGACGTGTATCACTTTCACTTAAAGCAACAACACCTGGACCATGGGATGGCGTTGAGCAAAAATTGGCTAAAGGTGATGTAGTAGAAGGAACAGTTAAACGTTTGACTGACTTCGGTGCATTTGTTGAAGTATTGCCAGGTATCGATGGACTTGTTCACGTATCACAAATTTCACACAAACGTATTGAAAATCCTAAAGAAACTCTTAAAGTTGGTCAAGAAGTTCAAGTTAAAGTTCTTGAAGTTAACGCAGATGCAGAGCGCGTATCACTTTCTATCAAAGCTCTTGAAGAGCGTCCAGCTCAAGAAGAAGGACAAAAAGAAGAAAAACGTGCTGCTCGTCCACGTCGTCCAAAACGTCAAGAAAAACGTGATTTCGAACTTCCAGAAACACAAACAGGATTCTCAATGGCTGACTTGTTCGGTGATATCGAACTTTAATCAAATTGAAAATTCACAAAATCCTTTGTTTTCTAAACAAGGGATTTTTCTTTTGTCTGTAAGCCTTTTTTGATATAATAGTTCTATGTTAGAATCAGAAAAACAATCACGTTATCAAATCTTAAATGAAGAGCTCTCTTTTTTATTGGAAGGTGAAAGTAATGTTTTGGCTAATCTTTCCAACGCCAGCGCTCTTTTAAAATCACGTTTTCCTAATACCGTATTTGCAGGCTTTTATTTGTTCGATGGAGAGGAATTGATTTTAGGTCCCTTCCAAGGTGGTGTTTCCTGCATCCGTATTGCGCTAGGCAAGGGTGTTTGTGGTGAGGCAGCTCACTTTCAGGAAACTGTTCTGGTTGGAGATGTGACAACTTATCCCAACTATATTTCTTGTGATAGTAGTGCTAAAAGTGAAATTGTTGTGCCGATGATAAAGAATGGTCAATTACTTGGAGTTCTGGATCTGGATTCTTCAGAGATTGATGATTATGATGCTATGGATCGAGATTATTTGGAACAATTTGTCGCTATTTTGCTTGAAAAGACAGAATGGGACTTTACAATGTTTGGGGAGAAAGCCTAATGTATCAAGCACTTTATCGAAAATATAGAAGTCAAAACTTCTCCCAGTTGGTTGGACAGGAAGTTGTGGCTAAGACTCTTAAACAAGCAGTGGAACAAGAAAAAATAAGTCACGCTTATCTTTTTTCTGGTCCTCGTGGAACGGGAAAAACCAGTGTAGCCAAGATTTTTGCCAAGGCTATGAACTGTCCCAATCAAGTGGGTGGGGAACCTTGTAATAACTGCTATATTTGTCAAGCAGTGACGGACGGTAGTTTAGAAGATGTCATTGAAATGGATGCGGCCTCTAATAATGGGGTGGATGAAATTCGTGAAATTCGTGATAAATCTACCTATGCGCCTAGTCTTGCCCGTTATAAGGTCTATATCATAGACGAGGTTCACATGCTGTCTACAGGGGCTTTCAATGCCCTCCTAAAGACGCTGGAAGAACCAACACAGAATGTGGTCTTTATTTTGGCCACTACTGAATTGCACAAGATTCCTGCGACTATTCTATCCCGTGTGCAACGTTTTGAGTTTAAATCAATTAAGACACAGGATATTAAGGAACATATCCACTATATTTTAGAAAAAGAAAATATCAGTTCTGAACCAGAAGCTGTGGAAATAATTGCCAGACGGGCTGAAGGTGGGATGCGGGATGCCTTGTCTATTTTGGATCAAGCCCTGAGTTTGACACAGGGAAATGAGTTGACGACTGCCATCTCTGAAGAAATTACAGGAACTATTAGTCTGTCAGCCTTGGATGATTATGTGGCTGCCTTATCTCAGCAGGATGTTCCCAAAGCCTTAGCTTGCTTAAATCTTCTTTTTGACAATGGCAAGAGCATGACTCGTTTTGTGACCGACCTTTTGCACTATTTAAGAGATTTATTAATTGTTCAAACAGGTGGAGAAAACACTCATCATAGTTCAG
Source organism: Streptococcus mitis (assembly GCA_009496085.1). Classification (GTDB taxonomy): domain Bacteria; phylum Bacillota; class Bacilli; order Lactobacillales; family Streptococcaceae; genus Streptococcus; species Streptococcus mitis_BY. The sequence goes on from WIJN01000014.1 coordinate 49,700, forward strand.
TCTTTGTTGAGAATTTGGCACTTCCTCAGGAAAATTTGTTTGAAATGATTCGCTTGGCAACAGCCAGTTTAGCAGATATTAAGTCAAGTTTGCAGCCCAAGATTTATGCTGAAATGATGACCATCCGTTTGGCGGAGATTAAGCCCGAACCAGCTTTTTCTGGTGCAGTTGAACATGAAATTTCTGCATTGAGACAAGAAGTGATACGTCTCAAACAAGAACTCGCCAATGTGGGAACCGTAGCCAAGTCAACAAGTCCAGTACCTACCCGCCCAGCAGCAGGCAAGACAGTCTATCGTGTGGATCGCAATAAAGTTCAATCTATCCTACAAGAGGCCGTCGAAAATCCTGATTTAGCACGTCAAAACCTGATTCGTTTGCAGAATGCCTGGGGAGAGGTTATTGAAAGTCTGGGAGGCCCTGATAAGGCTCTGTTGGTTGGATCTCAACCGGTTGCGGCCAATGAACACCATGCTATTCTTGCTTTTGAGTCTAACTTCAATGCTGGTCAAACCATGAAACGAGACAATCTTAACACCATGTTTGGCAACATCCTCAGTCAGGCAGCAGGTTTTTCACCCGAAATTTTAGCCATTTCCATGGAGGAATGGAAAGAAGTTCGCGCAGCCTTTTCAGCCAAAGCCAAATCTTCTCAAACTGAAAAAGAAGCAGAAGAAAGTCTGATACCAGAAGGATTTGAATTTTTGGCTGATAAAGTGAAGGTAGAGGAAGACTAAAGAAAGATTTCATGATACAATAAGTTTATGAATAGACAACAATTTATTATCATAGCGCTGTTTACAGCTGCTGAGACCTATTTTTTCAATGAAGCCTGGATGACTGGTCGCTATATTATGGCAGCCTTTTGGGCCATTTTGCTCTTTAGAAATTTTCGAGTCAGTTACTTGATGGGCAAAATAGTAGATGTCATTGACCAGCACTTGAAAGGAAAAGACTAGTCCTCAGCTTCTAGACAAAATCAAAGCCTTTTAGGCTTTTTTTTGTTATACTATAAAAGTATATTTATTGACCTTTTATACTCTTCGAAAATCTCTTCAAACCACATCAGCTTTATCTGCAATCTCAAAGCGGTGCTTTGAGTAACCTGCGGTTAGCTTCCTAGTTTGCTCTTTGATTTTTATTGAGTATTACTGTATTTTCTAGAGACAACTAGTATGTTTCTAGTAAGCACTGTAAAGGTCTTGAAAAAGAAAGGAACTATCATGTCAGTATTAGAGATCAAAGATCTTCACGTTGAGATTGAAGGAAAAGAAATTTTAAAAGGGGTTAACCTGACCCTGAAAACAGGCGAAATCGCCGCTATCATGGGGCCAAATGGTACTGGTAAATCGACTCTTTCTGCCGCTATTATGGGAAATCCAAACTATGAAGTTACCAAAGGTGAAGTCTTGTTTGACGGCGTAAACATCCTTGAATTGGAAGTTGACGAGCGTGCGCGTATGGGACTTTTCCTTGCTATGCAATACCCATCAGAGATCCCTGGAATTACCAATGCTGAGTTTCTTCGTGCAGCTATGAATGCTGGAAAAGAGGATGATGAAAAGATTTCAGTTCGCGAGTTTATTACTAAACTAGACGAGAAGATGGAATTGCTCAACATGAAAGAAGAAATGGCTGAGCGTTACCTCAATGAAGGTTTCTCTGGTGGTGAGAAAAAACGTAATGAAATTCTTCAACTCTTGATGTTGGAACCAACTTTTGCCCTTTTGGATGAGATTGACTCTGGTCTTGATATTGACGCTCTTAAGGTTGTGTCTAAAGGTGTCAATGCTATGCGTGGTGAAGGTTTTGGTGCTATGATTATCACTCACTACCAACGTCTTTTGAACTACATCACACCTGATGTGGTACACGTCATGATGGAAGGTCGTGTTGTCCTTTCAGGTGGTCCAGAATTGGCTGCGCGTTTGGAACGTGAAGGATACGCAAAACTAGCTGAAGAACTTGGCTACGACTACAAGGAAGAATTGTAATTCCCTCGTATCTTTTAGGAGAAGTAAATGACTAAAGAAAATATTCAACTTTTTTCAGAAATGCACGCTGAACCAAGCTGGTTGGCTGATCTCCGTCAAAAAGCTTTTGACAAGATTGAGACTTTGGAATTACCAGTTATTGAGCGTGTCAAATTCCACCGTTGGAATCTGGGTGATGGAACGATTACAGAAAGTGAGCCATCAGCAAATGTTCCAGATTTCACTGCACTAGATAACCACTTGAAGTTGGTGCAAGTAGGAACTCAAACTGTTTTTGAGCAAATTCCAGTTGAGTTGGCTCAACAGGGTGTTGTCTTTACAGACTTCCATTCAGCTTTAGAAGAAATTCCAGAACTCGTAGAAGAATTCTTCATGTCATCTGTCAAGTATGACGATGACAAGTTGGCAGCCTACCATACAGCTTATTTCAATAGTGGTGCTGTTCTCTACATTCCTGATAATGTTGAGATTAAAGAACCTATCGAAGGAATTTTTTACCAAGACAGCGATAGCGATGTGCCGTTTAACAAGCATATTATGATTATCGCTGGTAAAAACTCTAAGATTAGTTATCTAGAACGTTTAGAGTCACGCGGTGAAGGAAGTGCTAAAGCAACTGCAAACATTACTGTTGAAGTGATTGCGCGTTCTGGAGCTCAAGTGAAGTTTGCGGCTATTGACCGTCTAGGTGAAAACGTCACTGCCTACATTAGCCGTCGTGGTAAATTAGGCAACGATGCAAGTATTGACTGGGCAATCGGTGTCATGAACGAAGGAAATGTCGTTGCTGATTTTGATAGTGACTTGATTGGTAATGGTAGCCATGCAGATCTTAAAGTAGTAGCTCTTTCAAGTGGCCGTCAGGTACAAGGGATTGATACCCGAGTAACTAACTATGGTTGCAACTCAATCGGAAATATCCTGCAACATGGGGTTATTCTTGAAAAAGCAACTTTGACTTTCAATGGTATTGGACACATCATCAAAGGTGCTAAAGGAGCAGATGCGCAACAAGAAAGTCGTGTTCTCATGCTTTCAGACCAAGCTCGTTCAGATGCCAATCCAATTCTTTTGATTGATGAAAATGACGTAACTGCAGGGCACGCAGCTTCTATCGGTCAGGTAGATCCAGAAGACATGTACTACCTCATGAGCCGTGGCTTGGATAAGGCAACTGCAGAACGCTTGGTTGTCCGTGGTTTCCTTGGATCTGTTATAGTGGAGATTCCAGTCAAGGAAGTTCGTGATGAAATGATTGCGACTATCGAAGAAAAATTGTCAAAACGCTAAGGGGTAGCCTATGTTAGATGTAGAAGCTATTCGCAAGGATTTTCCAATTTTAGACCAGATTGTCAACGATGAACAATTGGTCTATTTGGACAATGCTGCGACGACACAAAAACCACTAGCAGTTCTGGAGACGATTAACCGCTACTATGAGAACGACAATGCCAATGTTCATCGTGGCGTTCATACCTTGGCTGAGAGAGCGACAGCATCTTATGAAGCTGCCCGTGAAACCATTCGTAAGTTTATCAATGCAGGCTCTACAAAGGAAGTTCTCTTTACCAGAGGAACGACAACCAGTCTTAACTGGGTGGCGCGCTTTGCAGAGGAAGTCTTGACTGAGGGAGACCAGGTTTTGATTTCTGTCATGGAACACCATTCTAACATCATTCCATGGCAGGAAGCCTGCCGTAAGACTGGGGCAGAGCTTGTCTATGTCTATCTTAAGGACGGAGCTCTGGATATGGAGGATTTGCGAGCTAAAGTGACTGATAGAGTCAAGTTTGTCTCCCTAGCTCACGCTTCAAATGTTCTGGGTGTGGTCAATCCAATCAAAGAAATCACTCAATTAGCCCACCAAGTTGGAGCCATTATGGTGGTGGATGGTGCTCAGTCTACACCTCATATGAAGATTGATGTCAAGGACTTGGATGTGGACTTCTTTGCTTTTTCAGGTCACAAGATGTCTGGTCCAACTGGTATTGGTGTTCTTTACGGTAAAGAAAAGTATCTGGAGCAAATGTCACCAGTTGAATTTGGCGGTGAGATGATTGATTTCGTCTATGAGCAATCTGCTAGTTGGAAGGAATTGCCTTGGAAATTTGAGGCTGGAACACCAAATATGGCAGGTGCTATCGGACTGGCAGCAGCAGTGGATTATCTAGAAAACATCGGTATGGATGCCATTGAAGCCCATGAACAAGAATTGATCGCATACGTCTATCCAAAACTGCAGGCGATTGAAGGACTGACCATTTATGGTTCACAGGACTTGGCTCAACGTTCGGGTGTCATTGCCTTTAACCTAGGTGACCTTCATCCGCACGACCTTGCGACTGCTTTGGATTATGAAGGTGTGGCTGTTCGTGCGGGTCACCATTGTGCGCAACCCTTGCTCCAATATTTGGAAGTTTCAGCAACAGCTCGTGCAAGTTTTTATATCTACAATACCAAGGCAGATTGCGATAAGCTAGTCGATGCTTTAAAAAAGACAAAGGAGTTTTTCAATGGCACTTTCTAAACTAGATAGCCTTTATATGGCAGTGGTAGCGGACCATTCGAAAAATCCACATCACCAAGGAAAGTTGGAAGATGCTGAGCAAATCAGTCTCAACAACCCAACCTGTGGAGATGTCATCAATCTCTCTGTCAAGTTTGATGCAGAAGATCGATTGGAGGATATCGCTTTTCTAAACTCAGGCTGTACCATCTCAACTGCCTCTGCTAGTATGATGACAGATGCAGTTTTGGGAAAGACCAAACAAGAAATCTTAGAACTTGCGATTATTTTTTCTGAGATGGTTCAAGGGCAAAAAGATGAACGCCAAGACAAACTAGGCGATGCAGCCTTCTTGTCAGGTGTTGCCAAATTTCCTCAACGAATCAAGTGTGCAACCCTAGCTTGGAATGCCCTGAAGAAAACAATTGAAAATCAAGAAAATAAGTAAGGCAAGTTTCTTTTGCCTTATGAATCAGTAGAAATGAAGAATGAAAGAAAGGATATTATGGCTGAAGAAAGAGTAGAACCAAAACCAATTGACCTTGGTGAGTATAAATTTGGTTTCCATGATGATGTAGAGCCTGTCCTATCGACAGGAAAAGGATTGAATGAAGATGTTATTCGTGAACTATCAGCTGCAAAGGGAGAACCTGAGTGGATGTTAGAATTCCGTTTGAAGTCTTATGAAACCTTCAAAAAAATGCCCATGCAAACTTGGGGAGCAGACTTGTCAGAGATTGATTTTGATGACTTGATTTACTACCAAAAACCATCTGATAAACCAGCTCGTTCATGGGATGACGTTCCTGAAAAAATCAAAGAAACCTTTGAACGTATCGGGATTCCAGAAGCTGAGCGTGCCTATCTAGCAGGTGCCTCTGCCCAGTATGAGTCAGAAGTGGTTTACCACAACATGAAGGAAGAGTTCCAGAAATTGGGGATTATCTTTACAGATACGGATTCTGCCCTCAAGGAATACCCAGACTTGTTTAAACAATACTTTGCTAAGTTGGTACCGCCAACAGATAACAAGTTGGCTGCCCTCAACTCAGCAGTGTGGTCTGGTGGAACCTTTATCTACGTACCAAAAGGGGTTAAGGTTGATATCCCACTTCAAACTTACTTCCGTATTAACAACGAAAATACAGGTCAGTTTGAACGTACCTTGATTATCGTTGATGAGGGAGCAAGTGTCCACTACGTAGAAGGATGTACTGCACCTACTTATTCAAGTAACAGTTTGCACGCTGCCATCGTAGAAATCTTTGCCTTGGATGGAGCTTATATGCGTTATACAACCATCCAAAACTGGTCTGATAACGTTTATAACTTGGTTACTAAGCGTGCTAAGGCTCAAAAAGATGCTACTGTTGAGTGGATTGATGGGAACTTGGGTGCAAAAACGACTATGAAATACCCATCTGTTTACCTAGATGGAGAAGGGGCGCGTGGTACTATGCTCTCTATCGCCTTTGCCAATGCAGGACAACACCAAGACACAGGTGCTAAGATGATCCACAATGCTCCACATACAAGCTCGTCTATCGTGTCTAAATCCATCGCTAAAGGCGGAGGAAAGGTTGACTACCGTGGACAGGTAACCTTTAATAAAAATTCTAAGAAATCTGTTTCTCACATCGAGTGTGATACCATTATTATGGATGACTTGTCAGCATCAGATACTATTCCATTTAATGAAATTCATAACTCGCAAGTAGCTTTGGAACACGAAGCTAAGGTATCTAAGATTTCTGAAGAACAACTTTATTACCTCATGAGCCGTGGATTGTCAGAATCTGAGGCAACTGAGATGATTGTCATGGGATTTGTTGAACCCTTCACTAAAGAACTTCCGATGGAGTATGCTGTTGAGCTCAACCGCTTGATTAGCTATGAAATGGAAGGGTCAGTTGGGTAAAATTTGTTTTTAGATTTACCCAAAATCAAGAACTGTGAAGATGAACTTGTAACAAAAAGAGACTGAGAAAAAATATTTTAAGAATAGAAAACGTATGATATCAGGTACCCCAAAAACTTGATATTATGCGTTTTATTGTGGGAAGATTTATTGTATTCTCTCATGAAATAGAGTTTTTTCCTAAGCGCTTTTGACTTTTGATATATTGTTGTGAGGACGAAGTAATACAATATATAAAGTAGTCAGTTCAAGGCAGGATACAATGTCTAAGGGGCTACTAATAGCAAGTATGTTCTTTATTTTGATATTTTTCTTAATCCAACAGAAACTTGCACTTTGAAACCCGTTCTCTAATCAATTCAAACCCTATACTTATTCAAATATATTGTGGCGGATGTAGGTCATGGTAGCGAATAAAACTATGTTTTTATTTGTGAATGATGAAAGATACTTCTTATTCCCTATACCATGCATCAGAAGGAATTGACATAAAAGAATCAGACTAGCACAGATAACCTAATGAATTGGTAATATCTTGAAAACAAAGATTAGTTTATAAGATTTGGAACCGTTTTCTGTCATAATCTTTCAGGAAAGTAGTTGCTAAAAGATGTAAAAATTGATAGAATAATGATTGTCTAAAAAATTTTAAGGAGAATCTATCAAATGGATTTCACATGGGCAATTAAATATGCCACTGAATTTTTGGCCACTGCTCTTTTGATCGTTCTTGGAAATGGTGCAGTTGCCAACGTTGAACTTAAAGGTACGAAAGGTCACCAAAGTGGCTGGATCGTTATCGCTGTTGGTTACGGTATGGGGGTTATGATTCCTGCCTTGATGTTTGGTAACGTATCTGGAAACCACATCAACCCAGCCTTCACTCTTGGACTTGCAGTCAGCGGTCTATTCCCTTGGGCACAAGTTGCGCCTTATATCGTCGCACAAGTTTTGGGTGCTATTTTTGGCCAAGCCTTGGTTGTGGTAACACACCGCCCATACTACTTGAAAACTGAAAATCCAAACAACATCTTGGGTACTTTCTCAACAATTTCAAGTTTGGATAATGGTTCAAAAGAATCACGCTTTGCAGCAACTGTTAATGGTTTTGTAAACGAGTTTGTTGGTTCATTTGTCCTTTTCTTTGCAGCGCTTGGTTTAACTAAACACTTCTTTGGTGCTGAACTAGTGTCAAAAGCGCAAGCGGCTATCAATTCTCAAGTTGCTCAAGCAACTACTCAAGGTCAAACAATTCCTCAAGAACAAGTAACAGCAGCACTTGAACAAGCTAAAGAACAAGTAGCGCCATTTATGACATCAGGTCTTGGAATTGCTCATTTGGCACTTGGTTTCCTCGTTATGGCCTTGGTAACATCACTTGGTGGACCTACAGGACCTGCCTTGAACCCAGCCCGTGACTTTGGTCCACGTCTCCTTCATGCTTTCCTTCCAAAATCAGTTCTTGGTGAGCACAAAGGTGATTCAAAATGGTGGTATTCTTGGGTACCAGTAGTAGCACCTATCACAGCAGCAATTGCAGCAGTAGCTGTTTTCAAATTCCTTTACCTATAAGAAATTGAGTTCTTTATCCATTGTAATGAATTGAAGCAAAGATAAGATCTAGAAAGGGCAAATTTTGTCCTTTCTTTTTTTGATATTGCGAATTGTGAAAGTCTGTTTTTTGGCTCTTTGTCAACTGTAGTGGGTTGAAGAAAAGCTAAGCTCGAGAAAGGACAAATTTCGTCCTTTCTTTTTTGATATTCAGAGCGATAAAAATCCGTTTTTTGAAGTTTTCAAAGTTCCGAAAAC
>WIJN01000015.1:0-49847 GCA_009496085.1 Streptococcus mitis
CATAGGATTCTTTCTAATGATGGTTTGGTTGCTTTTCATTATAGATCTTATGGGACTTTTTTTCTACAACAAAATAGGCTCCATAATATCCATAGGGGATTTACCCACTACAAATATTATAGAGCCAGAAAAAAATGAACTTGAGTTACCAAGTTCATTTTTTATGTTTTCTTAAGGAGCAAAACTGATGCAGACCGCTTCTGGTACATGGAAGTCGTTGGAAAGTTCTGCTAGACGACCAGTTTCAGGATTGCGTTTAAAGACGGTTGCGTTGTCAGAGTCTTGATGGACAGCGATAAGGAATTCTTGGTCTGGTGTCAAATCAAAATCCCGCGGAGTCTGACCATGTGTAGGAACGATTTCTAACAACTCTAGACTACCGTCCGCAAGGATTGTATATACTGCGATAGAATCATGACCACGGTTAGAAGCGTAGAGGTATTTACCGTCTTTAGAGAGACGAATAGCAGCAGTTCCATTAAAGCCTTCGTAACCTTCTGGTAGAGTTGAAATAACTTGCATGCGTTCAAATTCACCAACACCATCGTAGATTAAAACTTCGATAGTACTATTGAGTTCACAAATCAGATAAGCGATTTTATAGTGATTATGGAAAATGATGTGGCGTGAGCCTGCTCCAGGCTGGCTGTGATAGGTATAGAGCTTAGATAATTTCCCTTCTTGATCAAGGTCATAGGTGATGACTTGGTCAGTTCCCAAGTCGCAAGTCACTAGGTAATTGTCAGGTGTTAAATCTGTAAAGTGAACATGGGGTGAAGCTTGATTTTCGTGTGGACCTTGGCCACTGTGTTGATCCACATCACTAAGTAGCAGACGACCATCTTCCTGACGTTTATAAACAAGGACTTGTCCCTTGTGGTAGTTTGCCGCGTACACCAAATCACGCTTTTCATCAACGGCAACATAACAGTGGGGAGCTCCTTTTTCCACGACATGATTTAATAAGGTTCCATCAGTTTGATAGGCTGCAATCCCCCCCTTATCGTCTTGACTACCAACAGTGTATAAATGTTGGTTCTGGTCAAAGGCAAGGTAGGTCGGACTAGGCTCAGCTGCAAAAAGTTCTAAATTAGCAAGCTGACCAGTTTCTGTATCAAAGTCTGCCTTGTAAATTCCTTGGGAAGTACGACGTGTATAAGTTCCAAAATAAACAGTTTCTTTCATAACTTTACCTCTATATAAAGATAAGACTATTATATCACAAAAATGGAGTTGAAGCAGTCCTTAGCAGCTACAAATAAACTATAAAATATAATAATATTTTATTTTTATTGTTGATTTCCTTTTAAAAAGTGCTATAATAAATCTATCAAATTATCAAAGGAGTTTGACTATGAAAAAACGAGTTTTTTTAGCGGCTGGAATTGCCGTTTTGTCTACTGCCGTTCTAGCAGCGTGTTCATCTGGTAATGGGAATAAGGAAGCAACTAAACCAGTTACTTATGCCTATGTATTTTCATCAGATCCTGCGACTCTGGATTATACAGTTTCTTCGACTAAGGGTACAAAACAGATTACTGGTAATGTCATTGATGGACTACTGGAAAATGATCAATATGGGAATCTAGTACCATCAGTTGCAGAAGATTGGACTGTTTCCAAAGATGGTTTGACTTATACTTATAAAATTCGTAAGGGTATCAAGTGGTATACCAATGAAGGCGAAGAATATGGAGAAGTTAAGGCTCAAGACTTTGTGACTGGTCTAAAACATGCAGCAGATAAGAAATCACAGGCACTTTATCTTGTACAGGATTCTATTAAAGGATTAGATGATTATGTAAATGGGAAAACAACGGATTTTTCTACTGTTGGTGTAAAAGCAACGGATGATTATACTGTAGTCTATACTTTAAATCATCCAGAATCTTTCTGGAATTCGAAGACAACAATGGGAGTTCTTGCTCCTGTTAGCGAAGACTTTTTAGCTTCTAAAGGAGATGACTTTGGTAAGGCGACTGATGTAACAAGCATTCTTTACAATGGGGCTTATCTTCTAAAAGGTCTTACATCTAAGTCTTCTATTGAAATGACCAAAAACCAAAATTATTGGGATAAACAAAATGTCTTTATTGATGATATTAAATTGTCTTACTTTGATGGTCAGGATGCAGACTCTCTTGGACGTGATTTTGATGAAGGTCATTATCCAGCAGCACCTCTCTTTAAAAACTCTGCTAACTATGAACGGCTAAAAGAAAAATACAAAGATAACATTATTTATAGTCAACAACAAGGAACGACTTTCTATATTTCGACGAATATTGACCGTGTTGCCTACAATCACACCGCTAAAACAAGTGATGCAGAAAAATCATCTACTAAGAAGGCTTTGCTGAACAAAGATTTCCGTCAATCCTTGGCTTTTGCTACAGATCGTAAAGCAGGAATCTCTCAAGTATTTGGGGACGAAGTAGCACCTCGTAAGTTACGGACAAGTTTCACTCCTCCAACCTTTGTACAAGTAGGGGATCAAACATTTGGTCAAGTTACTAAGACAGAATTGGATAAATTGGATAATGTCTGGAAAGATGTTAGTCTTGATGATGCCCAGGATTCACTTCATAATGTAGATAAGGCTAAAGCTAAATTGGAAGCTGCTAAGAAAACTCTTCAAGCTGATGGAGTACAGTTCCCTATTCATTTAGATATTCCAGTATCTTCTACTCGTCCAGATTTTGTGCGTCAAGCTCAATCTTATAAACAATCCATCGAGGAAGCTCTTGGAGCAGACAATGTTGTAGTTGATATTCAACAAGTTTCTGATGAAGAATTGGCAAGTATGACAATTCTAGCTACTTCTAATACCAATACTGACTGGGATATTAATGCAAATAGTGGATGGGGACCTGATTACGCAGATCCTTCAACTTATCTAGATATATTTGATCCAACATCTGGACCAAATCTTCTTGGTTCCTTAGGTGTAACACCAGGTAAAGACAGTTCAGCAATCAAAGCAGTTGGTTTAGATAAGTTTAAAGAGTTACTTACGGATGCTAGTGGTGAGAAAACAAATCTTGCAAACCGATATGCCAAATATGCCAAAGCTCAAGCTTGGTTAACAGACAGTGCCTTGGTGATTCCTGTACACTCAGACGGTGCCCAAATGCTAGTAACGAAGAAAGTTCTAGGTACTGGTGCAGGTGGCTGGGTAGGTGATAAGACTAGTGAACATAGCTATAAATACCTTAAACTCCAAGATAAGATTGTCACTACTAAAGAAATGGATGAGTTCCGCAAGAAATTTGCTGAAGAAAAAGCCAAATCAAACGCTGATTATCAGAAGAACTTAGACCGTCATATTCAAGAATAATCGAATCTCCTCTTTTGAGGGGATTTTTTATGTCGCTGTATCCATGTAAGCACTTTAAAAAAGAGTTATTTTATTTCAAAAATGGTATAATGAGAGAATGATAGAAAGGAAGTATTTATGGAGCAAAAAGAGAAACATTTTAGTCTATCTTGGTTTTTCAAGTGGTTTTTAGATAACAAAGCCATTACGGTATTTTTAGTAACCTTGTTATTGGGACTCAATCTTTTTATTTTAAGTAAGATTAGTTTTCTATTTTCACCTGTTTTAGACTTTTTGGCAGTTGTGATGTTGCCGGTTATTCTATCCGGCCTGCTATATTATTTATTGAATCCCATTGTTGATTGGATGGAAAAACACAAAGTCAATCGCGTCATAGCCATCACTATTGTCTTTGTGATTATCGCCCTCTTTATTATTTGGGGCTTGGCAGTAGCTATTCCAAATCTACAACGTCAGGTTTTAACTTTTGCAAGAAATGTACCAATCTACCTTGAAGATGCAGATAGGGTTATTAATGATTTGATCACCAAGCGTTTGCCAGATGATTTCAGACCTCAGTTAGAGCAAGTTTTGACCAATTTTTCTAGCCAGGCTACAGTTTGGGCAAGTAAGGTTTCATCTCAGGCAGTCAACTGGGTGAGTGCCTTTATTAGCGGGGCTTCTCAAGTGATTGTTGCCTTGATTATCGTTCCTTTCATGCTCTTTTATCTCTTGCGTGATGGGAAAGGTTTGCGCAACTATTTGACCCAATTCATGCCAACAAAATTGAAAGAACCTGTAGGACAAGTTTTATCAGATGTGAATCAGCAGTTGTCCAACTATGTTCGAGGGCAAGTAACAGTGGCGATTATTGTAGCAGTAATGTTTATGATCTTCTTCAAGATTATCGGTCTACGCTATGCGGTTACGCTGGGTGTTACTGCTGGTATTTTAAATCTAGTTCCTTATCTGGGTAGCTTCTTAGCCATGCTTCCTGCCTTAGTTCTGGGCTTGATTGCTGGTCCAGTCATGCTGTTGAAAGTAGTGATTGTCTTTATCGTAGAACAGACTATTGAAGGTCGTTTTGTCTCTCCATTGATTTTGGGAAGTCAATTAAACATCCATCCCATTAATGTTCTCTTTGTTTTGTTAACTTCAGGATCTATGTTTGGTATTTGGGGAGTTTTACTCGGTATTCCAGTTTATGCTTCTGCTAAGGTTGTCATTTCAGCGATTTTTGAATGGTACAAGGTAGTCAGTGGTCTATATGAAGTAGAGGGAGAGGAAGTCAAGAGTGAACAATAGTCAACAGATGTTACAGGCTTTGGAAGAGCAAGATTTAGCCAAGGCTGAGCACTATTTCGTCAAAGCTTTAGAAAATGATCCAAGTGACCTTCTGTATGAGTTAGCCACCTATCTAGAAGGGATTGGTTTCTATCCTCAGGCTAAGGAGATTTACCTGAAAATCGTAGAAGATTTTCCAGAGGTTCATCTTAATCTAGCAGCTATTGCTAGCGAGGATGGTCAAATTGAGGAAGCCTTTACCTATCTTGAGGAAATCCAAGCTGACAGTGACTGGTATGTTTCGGCTTTGGCCTTGAAGGCAGACCTTTACCAGATGGAAGGTTTGACAGATGTGGCGCGTGAGAAGTTGCTAGAAGCACTGACTTATTCAGAGGATCCTCTATTGATATTGGGCTTGGCAGAGTTGGATAGTGAGTTGGAAAATTACCAAGAGGCCATTCGAGGCTATGCCCAGTTAGATAATCGCTCGATTTATGAGCAAACGGGCATTTCTACCTATCAACGGATTGGATTTTCCTATGCCCAGTTAGGGAAATTTGAAACGGCTACAGAGTTTTTAGAAAAAGCCCTGGAGTTAGAATACGATGACCTAACAGCTTTTGAGTTGGCCAGTCTTTACTTTGATCAAGAAGAATACCAAAAAGCTGTCCTCTACTTTAAGCAGATCGATACAATTTCTCCTGACTTTGAAGGCTATGAGTATGGATATAGCCAGGCCTTACATGAGGAACATCAAGTTCAAGAAGCCCTGCGTATTGCTAAGCAAGGCTTGGAGAAAAATCCCTTTGAAACTCGCCTCTTGCTAGCTGCTTCACAATTCTCTTATGAATTGCATGATACTAGTGGAGCAGAAGATTATCTCCTTACTGCAAAAGAAGACGCTGAGGATACGGAAGAAATCTTACTCCGTCTAGCTACTATTTATCTAGAACAAGAGCGTTATGAGGATATTCTAGACTTACAAAGTGAGGAGCCAGAAAATCTCTTGACCAAGTGGATGATTGCCCGTTCCTATCAAGAGATGGACGATTTGGATACTGCCTACGAGCATTATCAAGAGTTAGCAGGAGATTTAAAGGATAATCCAGAGTTTCTGGAACACTATATCTATCTCTTGCGTGAATTGGGATACTTTGAGGAAGCAAAGGTCAATGCTCAATCTTACTTAAAACTGGTTCCAGATGATGTTCAAATGCAAGAATTGATTGAGAGATTATAACACTAAGTCTGGGAGAAAACTCAATTTCAATAGAAAATCAAGTAAATTTTCCTACAATAAAACGCATAATATCAAGTTTTTTGAACACCTGATACTATGCGTTTTTGTGATCGCAAAGACTTTTTATCCAGTCTCATCTTATAGTATATTGAAATAGAAATTGAACAAATTGATTAAGGAATTTAAAGCAATTCTAGAAATATTTCAGAAGCGATATTGTACGATTCTAGATTCAAATTACCTTATCATTTTTTATAGATATGATTTTATTGAATTGTTTTAAAAAAGAAAAAGCTTATATAAGTTTCAGAAAGTGATCCAAACTTTGTCTCTAAAAAAACTGAGGTCATTGTTGCTAGAAATGGTAATAAAAAGTTTATTGATTTTGAATTAGGATGAGTCAAAAGGAATTTTAAAGCATTTTTTTGTTATAATTAATTGAAGAATTATTGATATAAAAGGAGAAAAAATATGACTTTCGAAGAAATGCTGCCTGGGTTAAAGGCTAAGAAAAAATATGTTCGTACTGGTTGGGGAGGGGCTGAAAACTATGTCCAACTCTTTGATACTATTGAACAAAACGGGATTGCACTTGAAGTGACGCCCTATTTCCTAATCAACGTGTCTGGAGAAGGAGAAGGTTTTTCCATGTGGAGTCCGACACCTTGTGATGTTTTGGCGACGGATTGGGTAGAAGTGCATGACTAAATGTGTACTCATTACAGGCGTGAGTTCAGGCATTGGATTGGCTCAGGCTCGACTCTTTTTAGAGAAGGACTATCAAGTTTATGGAGTGGACCAAGGTGAAAATCCACTCTTAAAGGGTGATTTCCACTTTTTACAGAGAGATTTGACCTTGGACTTGGAGCCTATTTTTGATTGGTGTCCTCAGGTTGATGTTTTGTGCAATACTGCTGGAGTTTTGGATGATTATAAACCACTGTTGGAACAGACAGCGCAGGAAATTCAAGAAATTTTTGAAATTAACTACGTGACTCCTGTTGAGTTGACTCGATTTTATTTGACACAAATGTTGGAAAATAAAAAGGGAATCATCATCAATATGTGCTCTATTGCTTCTAGCCTAGCAGGTGGCGGTGGACACGCCTATACTTCTTCGAAGCACGCCTTGGCAGGCTTTACCAAGCAGTTGGCTCTAGACTATGCAGAAGCTGGGATTCAGGTATTTGGGCTTGCTCCAGGAGCAGTCAAGACAGCTATGACCGCTGCAGATTTTGAACCAGGTGGCTTAGCAGACTGGGTGGCGAGTGAAACACCAATCAAGCGCTGGATTGAGCCAGAAGAAGTGGCAGAAGTCAGTCTCTTTTTGGCCAGTGGAAAGGCATCGGCCATGCAGGGACAAATTCTGACAATAGATGGTGGCTGGTCTTTGAAGTAGGAGGAGTTGGATGGAAATCAAAAATCATTTTGGAGTCTATGCTGTTTGCTATAAACATGGTTACCTTCTTTGTATTCAAAAAACAGCAGGTCCCTACAAAAATAGGTTAGACCTTCCCGGTGGAAGTCAGCAACTTGGTGAAGGACTGACGGAAACGCTGACTAGAGAAGTTATGGAAGAGACGGGATTTACTGTTAGAAGCTACTCTAATCCTCGAATCTACGATGTTTTCGTCAGGGAAGAGTTAAAAAATTTTATGGTTCACCATGTCATGGCCTTGTATGATGTTGAAATGAATGAGAGTGCACCTCAAGTTACGATTTCGGAAGCTGTGTCTGATGGTGCGAATGATTCACTTGGATATATTTGGCTGGATATTCAAGAGATCGCAGAAGAAAATGCATCGCCATTAGTCTTGAAGGTTAAGTCTGAATTATTAGGATTTCCAGAACTGGACAAGACTTCTTACATGAATTGGAAGGTGAATGATGAGAAACCAACTGGCTCTTAGTGGCGAAAAAATTGTTGAAAAAATTTACCATCAACTATTTCACCACATTGGTATGATTCGTGGGGAATACTTGTTGAGGGAGCTTAACCAGAACATCCTGTTACCAAGTTGTCAGCAATTTGTAAAAGATTATCTAGACACTATTTGCTCCTTGTACTCAGATGAAGAGGTATGGTATCGTTTTTCTGAATTAACGAATACAGAAGCCAATTGTTTAGAGGGGACTAAAGAGTATTTTGATGAAAATCATCCCTTGTTTGGTTATAGAGGGACTAGACGTTTACTAGCGTGTTTGGATGAATTTCAGGCTGAAGCACATGTCGTTACAGAAGTTTATCAAAACAATCCCAATCTGTCTCTTATCTTTCCTTTTGTCAATGATGCTGAGCAGTTAAAGCAAGCTATTAGAGTATTGCGTCAGCAGGGTTTTACTGGGAAAGTTGGCACGATGATTGAATTACCGTCAGCATATTTTGACTTAGACAGCATACTGGAAGCTGGTATTTCAAAGATTGTAGTTGGAATGAATGATTTGACTTCCTTTGTTTTTGCCACTGTGAGAAACAGTCAATGGCATGATATGGAAAGTCCAATTATGTTAGATATGTTGAGACAGATGCAAGATAAAGCAAGGACGAAAAAGATTGACTTTGCTGTGGCAGGCTATCTGAATACTTCTTTCATACAAAAAATGAATCAGATGGGTATCAAGTGCATTATCCACTATAGCTCTATTCCAGAGATTTTTGATTTAGAGATTGACCATCCAGACCATCTCAAATACATCAAAGAAGAAAGTAAAAAATCACAAAGGAGAAACCTATGACACCGCAAGAAATGTGGAATGCCTACAAGAAAATCAATCCTTCGATCGGAGATGAAATCGATGCTTGGGCTTTTGGAGTGGAACCAGACCTTTTAGCGGATTTAGTGTTTAAAGGCGAAAAGACAGCAACAGCGTCGGCTTATGACCTCTACGTACTAGATGACGAACCCCTTCCGCAAGAAGGTACCTTTGACATCATTTTAGATAGTCAAAATCAGGCTGTTTGTATTGTCGAAATTACAAAGGTTTCTGTCCAACCCTTCAATCAAGTTTCTGCGCAACATGCCTTTAAGGAAGGGGAAGGTGACAAATCCCTAGCCTATTGGCGTCAGGTTCATGAGGATTGTTTCGCCGAGTGGCTGAGAGAATCAGGACTGACTTTTACACCTGAAAGCAAGGTTGTTTTAGAAGAATTTCGCAAGGTTTACCCACTGTAGACTTCTAGAAGGAAGAAAGTTTTGGAAATCACTGTCCAATCCTTTTTTCTTAGACAAAACATGATATAATAAGTTTGTTTGAAGAAGAGCTCTAGCTCTTAAACTTAGAATAGGAGAAAACTATGCAAGCAGTTGAACATTTTATTAAGCAATTTGTTCCTGAACACTATGATTTATTTTTAGACTTGAGTCGTGAGACCAAGACTTTTTCAGGAAAGGTGACCATTACGGGTCAAGCACATAGTGACCGTATTTCCCTCCACCAAAAAGACTTGGAAATCGCCACTGTAGAAGTTGCAGGTCAAGCTCGCCCATTTACAGTTGACCATGACAATGAAGCCCTTCATATTGAACTTGCTGAAGCAGGTCAAGTTGAAGTAGTTATCGCTTTCTCAGGAAAAATTACAGACAACATGACAGGGATTTATCCTTCATACTACACAGTTGATGGAGTCAAGAAGGAAGTCTTGTCTACTCAGTTCGAGAGTCATTTTGCGCGTGAAGCCTTCCCATGTGTGGATGAGCCAGAAGCTAAAGCAACTTTTGACCTTTCTCTACGTTTTGACCAAGCAGAAGGTGAATTGGCCTTGTCAAACATGCCAGAGATTGACGTTGAAAACCGTAAGGAAACAGGTATCTGGAAGTTTAAGACAACACCTCGCATGTCTTCTTACTTGTTAGCATTTGTTGCGGGTGATTTGCAAGGTGTGACGGCTAAAACTAAAAACGGTACCCTCGTGGGTGTTTACTCAACCAAAGCTCATCCACTATCAAACCTTGATTTCTCATTGGATATCGCTGTTCGCTCAATCGAGTTTTACGAAGATTACTACGGAGTTAAGTACCCAATTCCTCAATCTCTCCACATCGCCCTTCCTGACTTTTCAGCTGGTGCTATGGAAAACTGGGGTCTCGTTACTTACCGTGAAGTTTACCTGGTTGTCGATGAGAACTCTACATTTGCTAGTCGTCAACAAGTTGCCCTTGTTGTGGCTCATGAATTGGCTCACCAATGGTTTGGTAACCTGGTAACTATGAAATGGTGGGATGACCTTTGGCTCAATGAAAGCTTCGCCAATATGATGGAGTACGTCTGTGTGGATGCTATTGAACCAAGCTGGAATATCTTTGAAGATTTCCAAACAGGTGGTGTTCCGTCTGCCTTGAAACGTGATGCGACGGATGGTGTTCAGTCTGTTCACGTGGAAGTTAAACACCCAGACGAAATTAATACACTCTTTGACGGTGCTATCGTCTATGCCAAAGGAAGCCGTCTCATGCATATGCTTCGTCGTTGGTTAGGTGATGCGGATTTTGCTAAAGGTTTGCACGCCTACTTTGAAAAACACCAATACAGCAATACCATTGGTCGTGACCTTTGGGATGCTCTTGGTCAAGCATCAGGTCGTGATGTTGCAGCCTTCATGGATTCTTGGTTGGAACAACCTGGTTATCCAGTTCTCACTGTCAAAGTTGAAAATGATGTCTTGAAGATTTCACAAAAACAATTCTTCATCGGTGAGCACGAAGACAAGAACCGTCTCTGGGTTGTGCCACTCAATAGCAACTGGAAAGGCTTGCCTGATACACTTGAAACTGAAAGCATCGAAATTCCAGGCTACGCAGCCCTTCTTGCTGAAAATGAAGGAGCTCTTCGTTTCAATACTGAAAATACAGCCCACTACATTACAGACTATCAAGGAGACTTGTTAGATGCAGTTCTTGCTGATCTAGTTAGTCTTGATAATACAAGCAAACTGCAAATCGTCCAAGAACGTCGTTTGCTTGCTGAAGCAGGGCACATTTCTTATGCTGACTTGCTCCCAGTCCTTGATAAACTTGCTAAGGAAGAATCTTACCTTGTCGTTTCAGCTGTTTCTCAAGTAATTTCTGCCCTTGAGCGCTTTATCGATGAAGGAACAGAAGCTGAAAGAGCCTTCAAAGCATTGGTTGCTAAATTGGCTCGTCATAACTATGACCGTCTTGGTTTTGAAGCTAAAGACGGAGAATCAGATGAGGATGAATTGGTTCGTCAGTTGGCTGTTTCTATGATGATTCGCTCAAATGATGCAGAAGCTAGTCAAGTCGCTAGCCAAATCTTCGCAGCCCACAAGGAGAATCTTGCAGGACTTCCAGCTGCTATTCGCTCACAAGTTCTGATCAATGAAATGAAACATCATGAGACTAAAGACTTGTTAGCACTTTATCTTGATACTTATACCCACGCAACAGATGCTGTCTTTAAACGCCAGTTGGCAGCAGCTCTTGCATATAGTACAGATGCGGACAATATCCAAACCTTGATTGCTTCTTGGAAGGACAAATTTGTGGTCAAACCACAAGACTTGTCAGCTTGGTATAATCACTTCCTATCTCATCAAGCAACTCAGGAAACAGCTTGGTCTTGGGCGCGTGAAAACTGGGCTTGGATTAAGGCAGCTCTTGGAGGAGATATGAGCTTTGATAGCTTTGTTATCCTTCCTGCTCACGTATTTAAGACTCAGCAACGCTTGGCAGAGTACAAGGAATTCTTTGAACCGCAACTTTCTGACCTTGCTCTTAGCCGCAACATCGGTATGGGGATTAAGGAGATTGCAGCGCGTGTTGACTTGATTAACCGTGAAAAAGTTGCAGTGGAAGCAGTTGTTATTCAATACGGAACTAAATAATTAAGACTAAATAAAAGAAAACTCAGCTATCTCATGTAATACTCTTCGAAAATCAAATTCAAACCACGTCAGCGTCGCCTTACCGTAGATATGGTTACTGACTTCGTCAGTCTTATCTGCAACCTCAAAGCTGTGTTTTGAGCAACCTGCGGCTAGCTTCCTAGTTTGCTCTTTGATTTTCATTGAGTATAAAATGAAGAGAGTTGAGTTTTTTTTAAGACAAATTTGGTATAATGGTCTTAATAAGGAGGAGTTTCTCATGATAAAAATCTTATTGGTTGAGGATGACCTAGGCTTGTCAAATTCAGTATTTGACTTTTTAGACGATTTTGCGGATGTCATGCAGGTATTTGATGGGGAAGAAGGTCTCTACGAAGCTGAAAGTGGCGTCTATGACTTGATTTTGCTCGATTTAATGTTACCAGAAAAAAATGGCTTCCAAGTCTTGAAAGAGTTGCGTGAAAAGGGAATTACGACACCAGTTCTGATTATGACAGCCAAGGAAAGTTTGGATGACAAGGGACACGGTTTTGAACTAGGAGCAGATGATTATCTGACCAAACCTTTCTACCTAGAAGAACTCAAAATGCGTATTCAAGCCCTTCTCAAACGTTCAGGCAAGTTTAATGAAAACACCTTGACTTATGGAAATATTGTGGTTAATTTGTCAACCAACACCGTTAAGGTCGAAGATACTCCTGTCGAATTATTAGGGAAAGAGTTTGATTTATTAGTTTATTTCCTTCAAAATCAAAATGTTATTTTGCCTAAGACTCAGATTTTTGATCGTTTATGGGGATTTGATAGTGATACAACGATTTCGGTTGTTGAAGTCTATGTTTCAAAAGTCCGTAAGAAATTAAAAGGAACCACTTTTGCAGAGAATTTGCAAACCTTGCGCAGTGTTGGGTATATTTTAAAAGATGTTCAGTAAACTAAAAAAAACATGGTATGCGGATGATTTTAGTTATTTTATCCGCAACTTTGGTGTCTTCACTCTGATTTTCTCCACCATGACCTTGATTATTTTACAAGTTATGCATTCAAGTCTCTATACTTCGGTGGACGATACGCTCCATGGTTTGAGTAATAATCCTCAGGCAGTTATTCAGCTTGCTGTAAATAGGGCAACAGAAGAGATTAAAGACTTAGAGAATGCGGCTACAGATACTAGTAAGACTGAGGTAAAACCCAATGTCAGTTCCAATACAGAGGTTATTCTTTTTGATAAGAATTTCACTCAGCTCCTTTCTGGAAATAGATTTTTGGGATTGGATAAGATTAAGTTAGAAAAGAAAGAACTAGGCCATATCTACCAGATTCAGGTTTTTAATAGCTATGGACAAGAAGAAATCTATCGCATGATCTTGATGGAAACCAATATCAGTTCTGTTTCAACCAATATCAAGTATGCGGCTGTCTTGATTAATACCAGTCAGTTGGAGCAAGCTAGTCAAAAGCATGAGCGATTGATTGTGGTTGTGATGGCAAGTTTCTGGATTCTGTCTTTGCTTGCCAGTCTCTATCTAGCTAGGGTCAGTGTTCGGCCTCTGCTTGAGAGCATGCAGAAGCAGCAGTCCTTTGTGGAAAATGCCAGTCATGAGTTACGAACCCCACTTGCAGTTCTGCAAAATCGTTTAGAGACCCTTTTCCGTAAGCCAGAAGCTACCATTATGGATGTGAGCGAAAGTATTGCATCTAGTTTGGAAGAAGTCCGAAATATGCGGTTTTTGACGACAAACTTGTTGAATTTAGCTCGTAGAGATGATGGGATTAAGCCTGAACTTGGAGAAGTTCCAACTAGCTTTTTTAATACGACTTTCACAAATTATGAAATGATTGCTTCGGAAAATGACCGTGTTTTCCGTTTTGAAAATCGTATCCATCGAACAATTGTCACAGATCAGCTTCTTCTGAAACAACTGATGACCATCCTATTTGATAATGCAGTTAAGTATACTGAAGAGGATGGTGAAATTGGTTTTGTGATTTCAGCTACCGATCGTAATCTGTATTTGCTGGTTTCTGATAATGGAGTCGGTATTTCCTCAGAAGATAAAAAGAAAATTTTTGACCGTTTTTATCGAGTGGACAAGGCTAGAACACGCCAAAAAGGTGGTTTTGGCTTAGGATTATCACTGGCCAAGCAGATTGTAGATGCCTTAAAAGGAACCATTACTGTTAAAGATAATAAACCAAAAGGAACAATCTTTGAAGTGAAGATTGCCATTCAGACACCATCTAAAAAGAAAAAATAAAAATATCGCTCCAGCTGGGGCGATATTTTGGATTTATCTTTTTAATTTTCGTTTGATGATAGAGCGTTGGATTTTTAGAACAAGTAAGCTGGATCCGATTGCTGCGACAAAGGCAAGAGCAGTTGATAGTTTTAACGCCAAAAAGATAAAACTAAAGATAGCAATACAGATACAAAAAACAGCGATATTAACAAAAAATAGGATTTCTTGAAAACTGGTATCAGATTGTGATTCGGGTGCATAATCCTGATAGCGAGGAAGTTGCTGGTTTAATTCTTCTTGATAGTCTACCTCATATGATTGTAATTTTTTTACGGACATGGTTCTCTCCTTAACAGTACATACCTATTTTATCATTTTTTTAGCAGAGAATTATTACAGAAAGGTTACAAAAAGAATAAAGTGCTTTTTCAAAATCAATTTTCTTGACACCATACTGTGAAAATGATAGGATGTATAAACACCTAATGCTTATTAATATTTACAATTAATTATATTTTTAAGTAAATAATTCATTTTTACAAAAAATATTTACTTATTTTCTTGATTTTATTTAATTTGATTAGTGAGATTTGTTTGGAATACAGGGACAGATTTTCTGTCTCCTATTTTTATAGTAGCGGGGTATCTCATTGATACCTCTTGGAAAAGTTAAAGGAGATAAGCATGTATCTTGCTATCAAGGAAATATTACAGAACAAACTTCGATATAGTTTGATTCTAACCACTATTTTTCTTATTTCTTTTATGGTCTTTTTTATGACCAGTCTAGCTCTTGGTCTTGTGCGAAACAACCGGGCTGCTATTGACAATTGGCAAGCGACGGGTGTGGTTTTATCTGACTACGCAAATGATAATTTGACAGCATCTTTTATTCCTGAAGAGGATTATAAGGAAAAGAGATCTGAGGAGGCCGCTCCACTGGGTTATATGTTCGCTGTGACCAATCTAGTCGATGATAGTGAAAAGGTCAATGTTTCCATCTTTGCTCAAGAGTGGGACGATTTTATATCTCCTAGTTTGACGGAGGGACGGTATCCTGAAAGCGATGATGAGGTTGTCGTAGATCAGTCCTTTGAAAACTATGGAATTAAGCTAGGTGATGCCATTCAGCTCAATGGAAGCGAGGGAAGTTACAAGATTGTAGGTCTGACTCAAGGAAATAAGTTTTTCACAGAGCCTGTTGTCTTTACGAGTCTGACAACTTATTGGACCTTACAAGGGACCTTGAAAGCTAATCGTGCCATCTCTGCCTTGGTATTAAAAAATGACATAGAAGTGGTCGGAGATGGACTGAAACAGATCTCTGTTCCAAAAATGATTTCGAAAATTCCTGGTTACACACCTCAAGTTAATGTATTTTCAGGAATGATTATCGCTATGATTGTTATAACAGGTTTGATTGTTGGTATTTTTGTTTATATCATTACCATACAAAAGCTAGGACTTTATGGAATTATGCGGGCTCAGGGAATACAGATTAAAACCATTGTATGGTCTCTGTTCTGTCAGATCTTGCTTCTATCTGGTATGGGGATTGCTTTATCCTTGCTTGCTATCGGAGGAGTGATTTTGCTCTTACCAGCTACCTTCTTTTTCTACCCAAGTTGGATAGCCTACTCGATTCTAAGCTCGGTTATTTGCTTGATGGCTCTTCTTGGTGGTGTCATTTCTCTCCCACGCTTGCTAAAGGTGGACCCTATTACTGCGATTGCAGAATGATAAGGAGAATAGTATGACAGCATTGATAGAAATGAATCAAGTGACAAAAACATACGGGGAAGGAAAGATGAAAGTCGTAGCTCTGCATGAGACGAATTTTCAGCTAAATGCGGGAGAGTTCGTGGCTATCGTTGGGCCTTCAGGTTCTGGAAAGACGACTTTTCTAACGACTCTAGGACAACTTCAGGAAGCATCGAGTGGAAAGATTTTAGTCAAGGGGAAGGAAACAGGCAGTCTGACGGAGAAGGAGAAAACGGACCTCCGTTTTAGAGAGTTTGGCTTCATTCTCCAAGCTTCAAACTTAATTCCTTTTCTAACGGTTAAGGAACAGCTGGATTTGATTGACAGACTGGATAAGGTAAAAAATAGTAAAAGTGATCGAAAAGAGCTGTTTGACTTGTTGGATTTGGACAAAGTTCAAGGTCATTATCCTAAGGCTCTATCTGGTGGCGAACGTCAACGTGCGGCGATTGCTAGGGCGCTTTACAACAATCCTAGCATCGTACTGGCAGATGAGCCTACAGCCAGTCTTGATACAGAGCGGGCTTACCAAGTAACGGATATGTTGGCTTCAATTGCCCATGAGCAAGGAAGAGGTGTTGTCATGATTACACATGATACACGCCTTCTTGATAAGGTTGACCGAGTTTATGTAATGAGTGATGGAAACTTGGTTGAAGAAAAATGTAAACAAATATAAAATATAGTGAATTGACAGATATTTTTCTAAAACGTTAGACCTGAAAAATGCACCGGTTCTACGTAGCAAATTGATAAGTTATATAGATTTTGATGAGGTTGAACTAAAACTCAATTTTAAGAAAAATAAAGTAAATATTCCCACAAAAAATGTATAGTCTCAAGTTTTTTCAAGACTTGACTATGCGTTTTTTAATTTTAAAGACTTTTTCCCAACCTCCTTATTTCTAACTTCAAAACGGTGTTTTGATCTGACTTCATCAGTTTTATTGCCAACCTTAAAACTCTACTTTGAGCAACCTGCATCTAGTTTTATAGCTGGTTCTTTGATTTTTATTGAGTATATGGACTGCAAATTGCGCTAAAAAATGATATAATGGTGAAGTTATATAGTCCCGATAAGATGGTAGGCATTTATCACTAAGAAATACCTATCAGTACTTTGTAACTCGCAAAGAATGACGGCTCCAAAGTAGTCGCTCGTCATTCTACGGTTGCCGCTATAACGCGGTCACCCTATGCGCCTTACTAGCTTCAGAAATAAAAAAGTATCGTTTTTATTTCTTTCGCGTCGTAACTCTTAGAAAATGAAAATACCTATCAGTACTTTGTAACTCTATAACACTATTTTTAAGGGGGGACATTTTTATGTCAGAACGTAAATTATTCACGTCTGAATCTGTATCTGAGGGGCATCCGGATAAGATCGCAGACCAAATTTCAGATGCTATCTTGGATGCTATTTTAGCAAAGGATCCAGAGGCACACGTTGCTGCTGAGACAGCGGTTTATACTGGCTCAGTTCATGTATTTGGTGAAATTTCAACTACAGCTTATGTAGATATTAATCGTGTGGTTCGTGATACCATTGCAGAGATTGGTTATACCAATACAGAATATGGATTTTCTGCTGAAACGGTGGGAGTACACCCATCTTTGGTGGAGCAATCACCAGATATTGCTCAAGGTGTTAACGAAGCCTTGGAGGTTCGTGGGAATGCAGATCAAGATCCACTTGATTTGATTGGAGCTGGAGACCAAGGTCTCATGTTTGGTTTTGCGGTAGATGAAACAGAAGAACTCATGCCGCTTCCAATCTCACTCAGTCACAAGTTGGTTCGTCGTTTATCAGAGCTTCGTAAGTCTGGTGAAATCAGCTATCTTCGTCCAGATGCTAAATCTCAAGTTACAGTTGAATATGATGAAAATGACCAGCCAGTGCGCGTGGATACAGTCGTTATTTCTACTCAGCATGATCCAGAAGTTAGCAATGAACAAATCCATCAAGATGTGATTGACAAGGTCATCAAAGAAGTTATTCCATCTTCTTATCTTGATGATAAGACAAAATTCTTTATCAATCCGACAGGTCGTTTTGTAATCGGTGGTCCTCAAGGGGACTCAGGTTTGACTGGTCGTAAGATTATCGTAGATACTTATGGTGGCTACTCTCGTCATGGTGGTGGTGCCTTCTCTGGTAAGGATGCGACTAAGGTGGATCGTTCAGCTTCTTATGCAGCTCGCTACATTGCAAAGAATATCGTTGCAGCAGGTCTTGCAAAGAAAGCAGAAGTGCAATTGGCTTATGCTATCGGTGTTGCCCAGCCTGTTTCTGTCCGTATTGATACTTTTGGTACAGGAACAGTAGCTGAAAGCAAACTTGAAAAAGCGGCTCGTCAAATCTTTGACCTTCGTCCTGCAGGAATTATCCAAATGCTTGACCTTAAACGTCCAATCTACCGTCAAACAGCGGCTTACGGACACATGGGACGTACAGATATTGATCTTCCATGGGAACGCTTGGACAAGGTAGAAGCCTTGAAAGAAGCTGTAAAATAAAATCTTAAGAGGGGATTTCCCCTCTTTTAATATACTATTTCCTTCAAAATCATTGAAATTATAGCTTGAATTTGATATGATAGTCCTATGGATAAAAGTAGAGCAAAGCGTGTTGAGCGCGATAAAAAGAGAATTGGTTTACTAACCCTAGTAGCCATATTTGCAGTTAGTATTTGTGTCCTAGGTTCAATAATTGGATACAAAATATACACAAAACAAAGTTTTGAACAAAAGATTGAATCTCTCAAAAAAGAGAAAGATGATCAATTGAGTGAGGGGAATCAGAAGGATCATTTTCGTAAGGGACAAGCCGAAGTGATTGCCTATTATCCTCTTCAAGGGGAGCAAGTGATTTCGTCTGTAAAAGACATCATGACACAGGATATTAAGGAAAATCTGGAAGATAAAGAAAATCTGGTTTTTTATTATACGGAGGAACAGGATTCGCCTTTAAAAGGGATTGTCAACCGAAGTGTGATGAAACAAGTCTATGATCTAACTTCGTTAAAAGTTGAGGAGACTGAAAAAACTAATCTGGCAAAAGTCCATTTGACAGAAGATGGCAAACCTTTTACACTCGATCAATTATTTTCAGATGCTAGTAAGGCAAAAGAGCAACTGATAAAAGAAATGACTGCTTTCTTAGAGGGTAAGAAATTGGAGCAAGAGAAGGTCGATCAGCTTGTTAAAAGCTTCTCTGACCAAGACTTGTCTGCATGGAATTTTGATTACAAGGATAGTCAGATTATCCTTTATCCAAGTCAGACAGTTGAAAATCTGGATGAGATTGCCTTGCCAGTATCTAGTTTTTTTGAAGTTATTCAGTCTTCTTATTTATTAGATAAGGATGCAGAACTTTATAAGGCTTATTTTGAGAAGAAAAATCGTAAAGTAGTGGCCTTGACTTTTGATGATGGACCAAATCCTGCAACGACAACTCAAGCATTAGATACACTTTCTAAGTATGGTATTAAGGCAACTTTCTTCGTTTTAGGTAAGAATGTTTCTGGCAATGAAGAGATTTTGAAACGCATGAAAGCAGATGGCCATGTTATTGGAAACCATAGTTGGAGTCATCCCGTTCTTTCAAAACTTTCTCTTGATGAGGCTAAAAAACAAATTACTGATACTGAGGATGCGCTAACTAAGGTGCTGGGCTCTAGTTCTAAACTTATGCGTCCGCCTTATGGAGCCATTACAGATGACATTCGCAATAGCCTCGATTTGAGTTTTATTATGTGGGATGTGGATAGTCTGGACTGGAAGAGTAAAAATGAAGCAGCTATTTTGACAGAAATTCAGCGTGAAGTCAAGAATGGTTCTATTATTCTCATGCATGATATCCATGCTGAGACAGTAAATGCTCTACCAAAGGTTATTGACTATTTGAAAGGGCAAGGTTATGACTTTGTAACTGTACCAGATTTGTTAAATTCTCGTCTTAACCCTCACCAACTCTATTTCGACCGTGACCAATAATACATAAAATCTAAAGAGATAAGTTTTCTATGAGAATTTGTTTCTTTGGATTTTCTTCACATAGAAAGGAAAAATAATGAAATCTTATACTTTAAATAATGGCGTTCCAATTCCAGTTCTAGGATTTGGAACTTGGAAGGCTGAAAATGGGGAGATTGCCTATCAAGCTGTTCTAGAGGCTTTAAAGGCAGGCTATCGCCATATCGATACGGCAGCTATTTATAAAAATGAAGAAAGCGTTGGTCGTGCTATTCAAGATAGTGGCGTTCCGCGTGAGGAAATTTTTGTAACTAGTAAATTGTGGAATACAAACCACAACTATGAGCAAGCTCGTCAGGCTTTTGAAGAGTCTTTAGAGAAGCTGGGCTTGGAATATTTGGATTTGTATTTGATTCATTGGCCAAATCCAAAACCACTCAGAGACAATAACCACTGGAAAATCCGAAATTCAGAAGTTTGGAGAGCGATGGAGGATCTTTACCTAGAAGGCAAAATCCGTGCTATCGGTGTTAGTAATTTCCTTCCCCATCATCTGGATGCCTTGCTTGAAACAGCAAAAATTCTTCCAGCGGTCAATCAAGTTCGTTTGGCTCCAGGTGTGTATCAAGAGGAAGTCGTAGATTACTGTCGAGAAAAAGGAATCTTATTGGAAGCTTGGGGACCTTTTGGTCAGGGAGAATTGTTTGATAGCAAGCAAGTCCAAGAAATCGCAGCAAATCATGGAAAATCGGTTGCTCAGATTGCCTTGGCCTGGAGCTTAGCAGAAGGATTTTTACCACTTCCAAAATCTGTCACAGCTTCTCGTATTCAAGCTAATCTTGATTGCTTTGGAATTGAACTGAGTCATGAGGAGCGTGAAACCTTAAAAGCGATTGCTGTTCAGTCTGGTGCTCCACGAGTTGATGATATGGATTTCTAGAAAATCATAAAAAGAATTGTACATTGTTCCAATTTTTGATATAATAGTCTGCAGGAAAGAAAGTCTTATGGCGTTCTTCAAGCGAGCTTGGGATAGTGGGAGCCAAGTAGGGCAAAATAAAGAACTGGCGCTTTCTGTAGTATTTTCAAAAACAATGAAGTAATAAATTAGGGTGGAACCGCGTTTCTGACGCCCCTAGTCGCAAGGCTTGGGTGTTGAAATTCGGTTCTTTTTGAATTCATCTAATGCCTAAGTAGAAAGGAGCATAATGCTTAAAGGATCTTGTTTATGTAAAGCAGTGACCTACACTCTAGATGAGGAATTATCGGAATTAGTTTTTTGTCATTGCTCGTTTTGTCGGAAAGCAACTGCGTCTGCCTATACAGTTAATGCTAAAGTTAGTAGTGAAAAGCTAGTATTGCATGGAAAAGAAAAGCTTGTTTCCTATAGTTCTTCTCCAGGAAAACAGCGTTATTACTGCCAGAACTGTCATAGTCAAATTTTCACTGTTCAAGAAAATATACCAGAAGTCTGTGCTTTGAAATTAGGTACAATAGATGAATGCGATCAGAATTTACAAACTGTTCCTAAACGTCATATTTTTCAGGACCCAGCCTTTTCTTGGTTGCTTGATAAATAAATCTAAGAAGATAATATAAATTAAAGGAGTAAATAATGTCTAAAAAATTGACTTTCCAGGAAATCATCCTTACTTTGCAACAATTTTGGAATGACCAAGGTTGTATGCTCATGCAGGCTTATGACAATGAAAAAGGTGCGGGGACAATGAGTCCTTACACTTTCCTTCGCGCTATCGGACCTGAGCCATGGAATGCGGCTTATGTAGAGCCATCACGTCGTCCTGCGGACGGTCGTTACGGGGAAAACCCTAACCGTCTTTACCAACACCACCAATTTCAAGTGGTTATGAAGCCTTCTCCATCAAATATCCAAGAACTGTACCTTGAGTCTTTGGAAAAATTGGGAATCAATCCTTTGGAACACGATATTCGTTTTGTTGAGGACAACTGGGAAAATCCATCTACTGGTTCAGCTGGTCTTGGTTGGGAAGTTTGGCTTGATGGGATGGAAATCACTCAGTTCACTTATTTCCAACAAGTCGGTGGATTGGCAACTGGTCCTGTGACTGCGGAAGTTACCTATGGTTTGGAGCGTTTGGCTTCTTACATTCAAGAAGTAGACTCTGTCTATGATATCGAGTGGGCTGATGGTGTAAAATACGGAGAAATCTTTATCCAGCCTGAGTATGAGCACTCAAAATATTCATTTGAAATTTCGGATCAAGAAATGTTGCTTGAAAACTTTGATAAGTTTGAAAAAGAAGCTGGTCGTGCATTAGAAGAAGGCTTGGTACACCCTGCCTATGACTATGTTCTCAAATGTTCACATACCTTTAACCTGCTTGACGCGCGTGGTGCCGTATCTGTAACAGAGCGTGCAGGCTATATCGCACGTATCCGTAACTTAGCCCGTGTCGTAGCCAAAACCTTTGTCGCAGAACGTAAACGACTAGGCTACCCACTTTTGGATGAAGCAACACGAGCTAAACTCTTAGCAGAAGACGCAGAATAGTGAGTAATACTGTGCTCTAAAATCGTTAGAGGCAAGTCGAAGACTTGCTAGAGGGATATGCACCGCCGTACTGTGATGTGGGGATTTTTGAAACCTTATGTTCAAAAATCAGTCAGCTAAATCCACTTTGATGAGACTGTTGGAAATCTTGATCAATATTGCATTAGATTTCCATACAGACTCACAAAGTTAGTTAGCGACGTCCCCAGTACCTAAGGTGCATATCAAAAAAGATTGAAGAAAATGTAAAGGAAAAAACATGACAAAAAACTTATTAGTAGAACTCGGTCTTGAAGAATTACCAGCCTATGTTGTCACACCAAGTGAAAAACAACTAGGTGAAAAAATGGCAGCCTTCCTCAAGGAAAACCGCCTGTCTTTTGAAGCTATTCAGACCTTCTCAACACCACGTCGTTTGGCTGTTCGTGTAACTGGTCTTGCAGACAAACAGTCTGATTTGACAGAAGATTTTAAGGGGCCAGCAAAGAAAATTGCCTTGGATAGTGATGGGAACTTCACCAAAGCAGCTCAAGGATTTGTCCGTGGAAAAGGATTGACTGTTGAAGATATCGAATTCCGTGAAATAAAGGGTGAAGAATATGTCTATGTCACTAAGGAAGAAGTTGGTCAAGCAGTTGAAGCCATTGTTCCTGGTGTTGTGGATGTCTTGAAGTCACTGACTTTCCCAGTCAGCATGCACTGGGCTGGAAATAGCTTTGAATACATTCGTCCTGTTCACACTTTAACCGTTCTTTTGGACGAGCAAGAATTTGATTTGGATTTCCTCGATATCAAGGGTGATCGTGTCAGCCGTGGTCATCGTTTCTTGGGACAAGAAACTAAGATTCAGTCAGCATTAAGCTATGAAGAAGATCTTCGTGCACAGTTTGTAATCGCAGATCCACGTGAACGTGAGCAAATGATTGTTGACCAAATTAAGGCAATCGAAGCTGAACACAGTGTAAGTATCGAAATTGATGCGGATTTGCTTAATGAAGTCTTGAACTTGGTTGAATACCCAACTGCCTTTATGGGAAGTTTTGATGCCAAATACCTTGAAGTTCCAGAAGAAGTTTTGGTGACTTCGATGAAAGAACACCAACGTTACTTTGTTGTTCGTGATCAAGACGGTAAACTCTTGCCAAACTTCATTTCTGTTCGTAACGGAAACGCAGAGCATTTGGAAAATGTCATCAAAGGAAATGAAAAAGTTTTGGTAGCTCGTTTGGAAGACGGAGAATTCTTCTGGCGTGAAGACCAAAAATTAGTTATTTCAGATCTTGTTGAAAAATTAAACAATGTAACCTTCCATGAGAAAATTGGTTCCCTTCGTGAACACATGATTCGTACGGGTCAGATTGCTATTCTCTTGGCAGAAAAAGCAGGTTTGTCAGTGGATGAAACAGTTGACCTAGCTCGCGCAGCTGCCATTTACAAGTTTGACTTGTTAACAGGTATGGTTGGTGAATTTGATGAGCTCCAAGGAATTATGGGTGAGAAATATGCCCTTCTTGCTGGGGAAACTCCAGCAGTTGCAACAGCTATTCGTGAACACTACATGCCTACATCAGCTGAAGGAGAGCTTCCAGAGAGCAAGGTCGGTGCAGTGCTTGCCATTGCAGACAAATTGGATACGATTTTGAGTTTCTTCTCAGTAGGTTTGATTCCATCAGGTTCTAATGACCCTTATGCCCTTCGTCGTGCGACCCAAGGTGTTGTTCGTATCTTGGATGCCTTTGGTTGGCACATTGCTATGGATGAGCTGATTGATAGCCTTTATGCATTGAAATTTGATAGCTTGACTTATGAAAATAAAGCAGAAGTTATGGACTTTATCAAGGCTCGTGTTGATAAGATGATGGGAGCTACTCCAAAAGACATCAAGGAAGCCGTTCTTGCAGGATCAAACTTTGTTGTGGCGGATATGTTGGAAGCGGCAAGTGCTCTCGTAGAAGCGAGCAAGGAAGAAGATTTCAAACCATCTGTTGAATCGCTTTCTCGTGCCTTTAACTTAGCTGAGAAGGCAGAAGGAGTTGCTACAGTTGATTCAGCTCTCTTTGAAAATGATCAAGAAAAAGCCTTGGCAGAAGCAGTAGAATCACTCGTTTTGTCAGGGACTGCCAGTCAGCAATTGAAACAGCTCTTTGCTCTTAGCCCAGTCATTGATGCATTCTTTGAGAATACCATGGTTATGGCTGAAAATGAAGCAGTCCGTCAAAATCGTTTGGCAATCTTGTCTCAATTAACCAAGAAAGCAGCTAAACTTGCACGTTTTAACCAAATCAATACCAAATAAAATCTGTTAAACGGATTAAATCTTATCATAAAGGAGAGAAACATGGATCCTAAAAAAATTGATCGTATCAATGAGCTTGCTAAAAAGAAAAAAGCAGAAGGCTTGACACCAGAAGAAAAAGTGGAACAAGCTAAACTACGTGAGGAGTACATTGAAGGTTATCGTCGCTCTGTTCGTCACCACATTGAAGGGATCAAAATTGTGGACGAAGAAGGAAACGATGTTACACCAGAAAAACTACGCCAAGTCCAACGTGAAAAAGGTTTACACGGTCGTAGTCTCGATGACCCAAATTCATAATATAATTTTCTGCATCTAACTTTAATAAAGATAGATGAAATAATAACCAAAAGACTAGCAAACACAAATTGCTAGTCTTTTGTCACTTAAAAAGGAACCAAGATGGTTCCTAAAACTATTATTAGTTACTTGCTCCAGATGTAGCGTCTGCGCCACCACCGTGACCTCCAGCATCACCTGCATCAGAAGCTCCAGATGTGGCATCTGCTCCGCCATGTCCTCCAGCAGGAGCTGCAGCATTTCCACCAACTAGACGTTGACCAGTTGTATTGAGGTACCAGTCAAGCCATGGTTGGAAATTAAAGATAATCTCATTAATTCCAGCATATGAACCATCTGGATAGTACATTGCTTGGTAATTATGGGTATTAATAACGCCTTCTGGTGTTCCTGGAACAATTGTACGGACATATTCTTGATCCCCGTTACGCAATACGCCGACAACCCATTCAACGTTTTTCATTCTAGAGTCTGGTAATGAACCGTGTACAGTTCCTAAACGGTTTCCTGATTGAGCACGTACACGTTTACCAAACATTGTATTTGGATCTTGATGTGCGTTATTAAAGTACAAGAATTGGTTATTATCATCTGCAAATGTCAACTCAAATGGCATTGCCTTCAAGAACATATCAATTTGGTTAACTGTCAAGATACCGTGGTCTAATTTAACGTAAGTATCTCCAGAAACAGCTCCAACAAGCTCAGCTGCTTTTTCTACCCATTCAGGATCATCAGGGTCAACTCCTTGAATGGTAGTTGCGATTGGATTTGTACAATATAAATCTTCTGGTGCAATTGGTTTTGGTTTTTTCAATTTTGAAACGACTCCCACATATTTTACAAAGTTGTCTAAACATGTTTCAAGGAAATTAATAGTTCCTTCATTTGTGATATTTCCATCAACATCAAAAGCTTCTTTAGCTTTACCAAGAAGGAATTCGTTACCTGGAAGCGTATAGGCATTAACACCTGGAGCGTCAAGAATCTTACGAAGGTGAACTTGGGCACGAGAAGTACCTTGGTCGTAGTAAGAAGCACCCACAATCATGACTGGCTTGTTTTCAAATGGATGAACTTCGTATGAAAGCCATTCAAGAACAGATTTTAGGGAAGCTGAGATTGTATGGTTGTGTTCAGGAGTAGCGATAATAACACCATCAGCACGAGTAATTTTGTTATATAAATAACGTAATTGGAAACTTTCGTCCCATTTTTCGTCTTGGTTAAACATTGGAACTTCGTCAATTTCAAGAACTTCTAATTCAAATTTAAGTTTGAAGTGACGACGGATATATTCCAAGAGCTTACGGTTATATGATTGATCGTAGTTTGATCCTACAAGTCCAACAAATTTCATTCTTTTTGGTCTCCTATCTTACAAATTTTCCCAGTCAAAGTCTTCAGCATCTTTGCGAAGTAATTCTTGTGCATTACGCAATTTTTCTGTGATTTTTACAAAGATACGGAAGTCGTCAAAAGTGGCATCCAATTTTTTAATAACATCAAGATCCACTAGGTCACCACTTGGGTTGAAGGCTTGAAGAGAATGTGAAAGCAAGAATTCATCTGGAAGGACACTTGCTTTAATTTCTGGAGCGTTTAAGATTTGGCGAAGTTGTAATTGGGCGCGTGATGAACCAAGTGTACCATATGAAGCACCTGTAATCATGATTGGTTTGTTCAAGAGTGGGTAAATACCATAAGACAACCAAGCAAGAGCGCTCATCAAAACAGCTGGGATAGAGTGGTCATACTCAGGAGTACCGATAATAACGCCATCTGCCTCTTCAATTTTAGCAGCTATTTCTAGAATTTCAGCAGGTACTTGCTTGTCAGCTGGTTTATTGAAGACAGGAATGTCTTTAATTTCAACAAGTTCAATTTCAGCTTTTTCAGCAAAGTGTTTTTGCATGTATTGAAGCAATTGACGGTTTGTAGAACGTTTTGAATTTGTTCCAACAATAGCAATAAGTTTTAACATGAGATTTCCTTTCTCTTTTTACATAATACGATTTTAAAACTCCATTGAAACATCTGTTTCTATAGAGTAGGAATTCCTGAAGAACAGCTTAGGTGACCTTCCTTATCGATTAGGATGGCTTCGATGCCCTCCAAACTTTCGACTTGCCAGAGGATAGCAGCAGGTCTTTCTCCAAATAGACGAGTTGTCCAGATTTCACCATCAACTGATTTATCAGAGATGATTGTTAGACTAGCTAGTTCCGTTTCAACAGGATATCCTGTTTGACTGTCAAAAATATGATGGTAATCTTTTCCGTCGACTGTCAGGTGACGTTCATAAATGCCTGAAGTCACGACAGATTGATTGACAACAGGGATGGTCATTAAGTGATTTCCCCTAGGATTGGCTGGGTCTTGAATCCCAATTTGCCAAGGCTGATCCCCTCTTGCCTGATTTTTTCCAATGGTCAGGATATTCCCTCCCAGATTAATCAAGGCAGATGTCACTCCCTCTTCTCTAAGAAATTGGGCAACTTTATCCGCACTATAACCCTTGGCTAAACAACCAAGATCGATCTTCATTCCTTTTTGTTTTAAAAACACAGTGGAAGTGGAAGAATCTAACTCGATATAATGAGGATTGATTAAAGGGAGCACCGATTCAATTTCTTGGGGTTGGGCCACTTTGGCATCTGAAAAACCGATACGCCAGGTTTGAATTAAGGGACCAATACTGATGTTGAGATGGCTAGAGGGCGCTAGGCTATGCTCTAATCCAAGTGCAAGCAGTTCAAACAGGTCTGGATGAACTTTGACTGGAGCTATTCCAGCTTGATAATTGATCTCCATCAACTCAGATTCTTGGCTATTGGCATTGAAGCGGTATTCTAGCTCTTTGAGTAAATCAAAGGATTTTTGAAGCAAGATATCGGCTCGCTCATCTACTAATGAAATAGTGATAGTAGTCCCCATTAGGCGTTCGGAATGTGAACTAAGAGGCAAGCTACCAACTCCTTTCTCTTATGTGAAAAGAAGGTTGAAATATTGTAAATTTATATTAAATTTAACCCCTTACAATTTCTTTCCATGATATTAGCATACCATAAAGTCAGCGTTTTCACAAATAAAATTTGTAAAGTTGTCAAGAAATATGCTCAGAAAATAAAGAATAATTGTAAGAAAGAATGATAAAATACAAATTATTTACATTTTTTTACAAAAAAATCGGGAAAATTAGCAAAACTCTTGTAAACGCTAACAGTAAATGTTATACTAGAAGAGTAAATTTAAAATTGAAGGTAGGAATTTTTCTATGAGTAAAATCGTTGTAGTTGGTGCTAACCACGCTGGTACAGCATGTATTAATACTATGTTGGATAATTTTGGGAATGAGAACGAAATCGTTGTATTTGACCAAAACTCTAACATCTCTTTCCTAGGATGTGGAATGGCCCTTTGGATTGGTGAACAAATCGACGGTGCTGAAGGCTTGTTCTATTCTGATAAAGAAAAATTGGAAGCTAAAGGTGCTAAGGTTTACATGAACTCACCAGTTCTTTCAATCGACTATGATAACAAAGTAGTTACAGCAGAAGTTGAAGGAAAAGAGCACAAAGAATCATACGAGAAATTGATTTTCGCTACAGGTTCTACACCAATCTTGCCACCAATCGAAGGTGTTGAAATTGTTAAAGGAAACCGCGAATTTAAAGCAACTCTTGAAAATGTTCAATTTGTTAAGTTGTACCAAAACGCAGAAGAAGTCATCGAAAAACTTGCTGACAAGAGCAAACACCTTGACCGTATTGCCGTTGTTGGTGGTGGTTATATCGGTGTTGAACTTGCTGAAGCCTTTGAACGTCTTGGAAAAGAAGTTGTCCTTGTTGATATCGTTGATACTGTCTTGAACGGTTACTATGACAAAGACTTCACTCAAATGATGGCGAAAAACTTGGAAGATCATAACATCCGCTTGGCTCTTGGTCAAACTGTTAAAGCAATCGAGGGTGATGGAAAAGTTGAACGCTTGATTACTGATAAAGAGACTTTCGATGTAGACATGGTTATCCTTGCAGTTGGTTTCCGTCCAAACACAGCCCTTGCTGATGGTAAGATTGAACTCTTCCGCAACGGTGCCTTCCTTGTAGACAAAAAACAAGAAACATCTATCCCAGGTGTATTTGCCGTTGGTGACTGTGCAACTGTTTATGACAATGCTCGTAAAGAAACTAGCTATATCGCTCTTGCTTCAAACGCTGTTCGTACAGGTATCGTTGGCGCTTACAATGCTTGTGGTCATGAATTGGAAGGAATCGGTGTTCAAGGTTCAAACGGTATCTCAATCTATGGTCTTCACATGGTTTCAACTGGTTTGACTCTTGAAAAAGCAAAAGCTGCAGGTTACAATGCGACTGAAACAGGCTTTAACGATCTTCAAAAACCAGAATTCATGAAACATGATAACCATGAAGTAGCGATTAAGATTGTCTTTGACAAAGATAGTCGTGAAATTCTTGGTGCCCAAATGGTTTCACATGATATTGCAATTAGCATGGGAATCCACATGTTCTCACTTGCTATCCAAGAGCATGTGACAATTGATAAATTGGCATTGACAGACCTCTTCTTCTTGCCACACTTCAACAAACCTTACAACTACATCACAATGGCTGCACTTACAGCTGAAAAATAAAAATGAATGAACTATCTGGCCTTCAATTAAGGTCAGATAGTTTTTTAGCTAATCTGTCCCCATGCAATTATGGTTTTTTTATCTTGTGATTCACTCTAATCTGGCTTAAAATGAAATGGTAGCTACTAAATATAAATAATGAGGATAAAACAAATGACTGAAAATCGTTATGAATTAAATAAAAACTTGGCGCAGATGCTCAAAGGTGGGGTTATCATGGACGTTCAAAATCCTGAACAGGCCCGTATTGCAGAGGCAGCTGGTGCGGCAGCTGTGATGGCCTTGGAGCGGATTCCAGCAGATATTCGTGCAGCTGGTGGCGTTTCCCGCATGAGTGATCCAAAAATGATTAAGGAAATCCAAGAAGCGGTTAGTATTCCAGTGATGGCCAAAGTTAGAATCGGGCATTTTGTTGAAGCCCAGATTTTAGAGGCTATTGAGATTGACTATATCGATGAGAGTGAAGTTTTATCTCCGGCAGACGATCGTTTCCATGTGGACAAGAAAGAATTTCAAGTACCTTTTGTCTGTGGAGCTAAGGATTTGGGTGAAGCCTTGCGTCGTATCGCTGAGGGTGCTTCTATGATTCGTACAAAAGGAGAACCGGGTACGGGGGATATCGTCCAAGCTGTTCGTCATATGCGCATGATGAATCAGGAAATTCGTCGCATTCAAAATCTACGTGAGGACGAACTTTATGTTGCTGCCAAGGACTTGCAAGTCCCTGTAGAATTGGTTCAATATGTGCATGAACATGGGAAATTACCAGTTGTAAACTTCGCGGCTGGAGGCGTTGCAACACCAGCAGATGCTGCGTTGATGATGCAATTAGGGGCAGAGGGTGTCTTTGTCGGTTCAGGTATTTTTAAGTCAGGCGATCCTGTTAAACGAGCGAGTGCCATTGTTAAGGCTGTGACTAACTTCCGTAATCCTCAAATCCTAGCTCAAATCTCTGAAGATCTAGGAGAAGCCATGGTTGGTATCAATGAAAATGAGATCCAAATCCTCATGGCTGAGCGAGGAAAATAGATGAAAATTGGAATATTGGCCTTGCAAGGGGCATTTGCAGAACATGCAAAAGTACTAGATAAATTAGGTGTTGAGAGTGTTGAAATCAGAAATCTAGATGATTTTCAGAAACATCAGAGTGACTTGTCGGGTTTGATATTACCTGGAGGTGAGTCTACAACCATGGGCAAGCTCTTACGAGACCAGGATATGTTGCTTCCCATCCGAGAAGCCATTCTATCTGGTTTACCAGTGTTTGGGACCTGTGCGGGCTTGATTTTGCTGGCTAAGGAAATCATTTCTCAGAAAGAAAGTCATCTTGGAACTATGGATATGGTGGTCGAGCGCAATGCCTATGGGCGCCAATTAGGAAGTTTCTATACGGAAGCAGAATGTAAGGGAGTTGGTCAGATTCCAATGACTTTTATTCGCGGTCCTATTATCAGTAGTGTTGGAGAGGATGTAGAAATTCTAGCAACAGTGAACAATCAAATCGTTGCAGCCCAAGAAAAAAATATGCTGGTGACCTCTTTTCATCCAGAATTGACTGATGATGTGCTCTTGCACCAGTACTTTCTCAATATGTGTAAAGAAAAGATAGTAGAATAGAAAGTGATAAATCAAGTTTTGATTCGCTCTTTCCAAAGAATCATTTTTTAAGTTATCTGGCAGCATTCTGTGAATTTATATTTATTTACGATAAATTAGAAAAGAATGATCGTTGGAATAAAGCTTATATACTGAATATAGTGTTCAAGTATCTTTTATTGGGAGCACTTTAGAGGATGGAGTTAAAATACTATTCTATACTCCTTAATACTCTTCGACAATCTCTTCAAACCACGTCAGCTTTATCCGCAACCTCAAAGCGGTGCTTTGAGCAACCTGCGGTTAGCTTCCTAGTTAGCTCTTTGATTTTCATTGAATATATAGTGGTTTGAAATAAGATGTGTGCAACTTGATTAGGGAAATCAAATTAATTTCTAGAAATGTTTTAGTATCCACGATGTACTATTCTAGTTTCAATTTACTATAAAAATGATGTATGGGATTGGTCAAAAAGAACACTTTGAAAATAGCAAAAAACGAGTATCTCTACAGATGGAGATACTCGTTCTATTATGTATAAAGCTATGAGTCTGTCGTCCTACGTAAGGTGCGCGTCGAAGGTTATACCTAAAAAACTCCAAACGCGATACAATAAAGGGGATTAAGCCAATTCTAAAGATTTTTTAAGAGGTAAGTGATGAGTTAAGATCAATGGTGTTTTAACAAGGTGAAAAGGGTCAGTACATTTTACAACGTTTTTTATTTTATTCTTTGGTATTCTTTTGCAAAAAAAGAATACAACATTTTGTTGTATCCTAAATATTAAATCAAGTCCTGAATTTTCTTAAGTTTTTATCATATTTTCTGTTATAATTAAGGTGCCTTAAGAAAAATAATGAAAAAACTAAATGTTTTTCATATAGTTTTCATTTTTTGTGTTATAATTAAGGTGCCTTAAGAAAAATATTAATGTGCCTTAAGAAAAATATTAAGGTGTCTTAAGAAAAATAATGAAAAAACTAAATGTTTTTCATATAGTTTTCATTGTTTTAATAGTTTAAAGTCAATCTTATTTTTCTCTAATAGAAAATAATGAAAAAGTAGGTTTAGAAAGAGGTAAGTATCTATGTCTTCTCATAAAAAAGTGTCACTCTCTGAGATTAATCAATCTATCGATACTCCAAATAACAATCATTTCTGGCAAAATTTAAAGGCCTTTTTAGGTCCGGGTGCTCTTGTCGCAGTTGGTTATATGGATCCAGGAAACTGGATTACCAGTGTAGTCGGTGGTGCTTCCTATAAGTATAGTCTCTTGTTTGTTATCTTGATTTCATCTCTCATTGCCATGCAACTTCAGCAGATGGCAGGAAAGCTTGGTATTGTAACCCAGATGGACCTGGCTCAAGCAACGGCTCATCATTCACCTAAATGGCTTCGTTATAGTCTATGGGTGATTTTAGAATTAGCCTTGATGGCGACAGACCTGGCAGAAGTTCTAGGTTCAGCGATTGCTCTCAATCTTCTTTTTAAGATTCCGATTATGATAGCCATCCTTTTGACGGTTCTAGATGTCTTTCTCTTATTGCTTTTGATGAAATTTGGCTTTAAGAAGATAGAAGCTATTGTGACAACACTGATTTTAACGATTTTAGCAATCTTTACTTATCTGGTAGCTTTATCAAATCCAAGTTTCCAAGGAATCGCTGAGGGTTATTTACCCAATTCGACCTTATTTGAGAGTCCTTTGCCAGGTCATGAAAGTCAATTAACTTTAGCTCTGGGGATTGTAGGTGCGACGGTTATGCCTCATAACCTCTATTTGCATTCTTCCTTGTCTCAAACTCGGAAAATCAATCACAAGGACAAGGATGATGTTCGAAAAGCGGTGCGCTTTATGACCTGGGATTCAAATCTACAATTATCCTTGGCCTTTGTGGTTAACTCCCTTCTATTAATTCTCGGGGCGGCTCTCTTTTTCGGCCATGCATCTGAGATTTCTGCCTTCTCTCAAATGTATAATGCCTTGCAGGATTCTACT
The DNA here is from genome assembly GCA_009496085.1 of Streptococcus mitis. GTDB lineage: Bacteria > Bacillota > Bacilli > Lactobacillales > Streptococcaceae > Streptococcus > Streptococcus mitis_BY. The sequence goes on from WIJN01000015.1 coordinate 33,040, forward strand.
ATTGCAGGAGCTATAGCTAGCTCGACCTTATCAACCTTGTTTGCCTTGGCTTTATTAGCCAGTGGTCAAAATTCGACAATTACGGGTACCTTGACTGGACAAATCGTTATGGAAGGTTTCTTGCATATGAGATTACCTCAATGGTTCATTCGTTTGGCAACTCGTCTCTTTGCCTTGTTGCCTGTCATGATTGTAGCGGTTCTGTTTGGTCATCAGGAAAAAACATTGGATCAGTTATTGGTTTATTCACAAGTCTTTCTTTCGATTGCTCTTCCATTTTCAATCTTCCCACTGATTTATCTAACTTCTAAGAAATCACTGATGGGAGAATTTACCAATGCCAAATGGAATACCATCCTTGGCTATATCGTTTCCATTATCTTAACAATTCTCAATGTGAAATTGTTATTTGATATTTTCTAAGAAATTCACCCGAGTTATAAAACAATCATATAAGAAAAAAGATACCCAAGATTTCTTGGGTATCTTTTTTAAAATAAACGGAAGACATGGGATTCGAACCCACGCACGCTGTTACACGCCTACCGCGTTTCCAACACGGCCTCTTAAGCCTCTTGAGTAATCTTCCAATACTTACTCAAATAGTCTACCATAAAGGCTCTTATCTTGCAATAAAAATTCTGGAAATAAGAAAAATGATAGAATTTGAAAGAAAATGATAAAAAATGCTTGACTTTGAAAGGAAGTATGATAGAATGAATAGTGTAAACGATAACAGGAGGTGATTCAGTGTTAAAAACAGAGAGGAAACAACTGATTTTAGAGGAGTTAAATCAACACCATGTAGTTTCTCTAGAGAAATTAGTTAGTTTGCTAGAAACGTCAGAATCAACGGTTCGAAGAGATTTGGATGAATTGGAAGCTGAAAACAAGCTTCGTCGCGTGCATGGTGGAGCAGAATTGCCCCATTCCTTGCAGGAAGAAGAAACCATTCAAGAAAAATCTGTCAAAAACCTTCAAGAGAAGAAGTTGCTGGCTCAGAAAGCAGCCTCTCTCATCAAGGAAAAAGATGTCATCTTTATCGATGCTGGAACAACAACTGCTTTTTTGATTCATGAATTGGTCAATAAGAATGTTACAGTCGTGACCAACTCGATTCACCATGCCGCTCAGTTGGTTGAAAAGCAGATTCCGACTGTCATGGTTGGAGGAAGCGTCAAGACGGCGACAGATGCTAGCATCGGGGGCGTTGCTCTTAACCAGATTAACCAATTGCACTTTGACCGTGCCTTTATCGGGATGAATGGTGTGGACGATGGCTATTATACGACTCCTGATATGGAGGAGGGAGCTGTTAAACGTGCTATTTTAGAAAATGCCAAACAGACCTATGTCTTGGTGGATTCGTCTAAAATTGGACAAACTTGCTTTGCCAAGGTAGCGCCACTCAAACGAGCTATTGTTATCACAAGTCAAGGGCATGAGCTCTTGCAGGCTATTAAGGAGAAAACGGAGGTAATAGAAGTATGATTTATACAGTCACACTCAATCCATCCATTGACTATATCGTGCGCTTAGACCAAGTTCAAGTCGGTAGTGTCAATCGTATGGACAGTGATGATAAGTTTGCTGGTGGGAAAGGAATCAATGTCAGTCGTGTCTTGAAACGCTTAGATATTCCCAATACAGCAACTGGATTTATCGGTGGCTTTACTGGTAAATTTATCACAGATACTCTGGCAGAGGAAGAAATCGAGACACGTTTTGTCCAAGTAGCAGAAGATACTCGCATCAATGTCAAGATTAAAGCAGACCAAGAAACAGAAATCAACGGAACGGGTCCAACTGTTGAACCAGCCCAGCTAGAAGAGTTGAAAGCTATTTTGTCTAGTCTGACTGCAGAAGATACAGTTGTCTTTGCTGGTTCAAGTACTAAAAATCTAGGAAATGTCATCTATAAGGATTTGATTGCCTTGACGCGTCAGACGGGTGCGCAAGTTGTTTGTGACTTTGAAGGACAGACCTTAATTGATAGTTTAGATTATCAGCCACTCTTGGTCAAACCAAATAATCATGAACTTGGAGCGATTTTTGGGGTTAAACTCGATAGTTTGGACCAAATTGAGAAATACGCTCGTGAGTTACTGACTAAAGGTGCTCAAAACGTGATTATCTCTATGGCTGGTGATGGTGCCCTTCTTGTCACATCTGAGGGAGCTTACTTTGCTAAACCAATCAAGGGAACAGTCAAAAATTCAGTTGGGGCCGGTGACTCTATGGTCGCTGGATTCACAGGTAAATTTGTCAAATCTAAAGACGCAGTAGAAGCCTTCAAATGGGGAGTGGCTTGCGGAACGGCAACCACCTTCTCAGATGACTTGGCAACAGCAGAATTTATTAAAGAAACATATGAAAAAGTTGAGGTAGAAAAACGATGAAAATTCAAGACCTATTGAGAAAAGATGTTATGTTGCTGGATTTACAAGCAACTGAAAAAACAGCTGTCATCGAAGAGATGATTAAAAGTTTGACAGACCACGGTTATGTGACAGATTTTGAAACCTTTAAAGAAGGAATTTTAGCGCGTGAAGCTTTGACTTCTACTGGTTTAGGAGACGGTATCGCAATGCCTCACAGCAAAAATGCCGCTGTAAAAGAAGCGACAGTTCTCTTTGCTAAGTCAAATAAGGGTGTTGATTATGAGAGCTTGGATGGACAAGCAACTGACCTCTTCTTTATGATTGCGGCTCCAGAAGGTGCCAATGATACCCACTTGGCAGCCTTGGCAGAATTGTCTCAATATTTGATGAAAGACGGTTTTGCTGACAAACTTCGTCAAGTAACATCAGCTGACCAAGTCATTGAACTTTTTGACAAAGCTTCCGAAAAAACTGAAGAGCCTGTTCAAGCACCTGCTAATGACTCTGGTGACTTTATCGTGGCTGTTACAGCTTGTACGACAGGTATTGCCCACACTTACATGGCCCAAGAAGCTCTTCAAAAAGTGGCTGCTGAAATGGGTGTTGGCATTAAGGTTGAAACCAACGGTGCCAGCGGTGTTGGAAACCAACTAACTGATGAAGACATCCGCAAGGCTAAAGCGGTTATCATCGCAGCAGACAAGGCCGTTGAAATGGATCGTTTCGATGGTAAACCATTGATCAATCGTCCGGTTGCTGACGGTATCCGTAAGACAGAAGAGTTGATCAACTTGGCTCTTTCTGGAGATGCTGAAGTGTATCGTGCTGCTAATGGAGCCAAAGCCGCAACAGCCTCTAACGAAAAACAAAGCCTTGGTGGTGCCTTCTACAAACACTTGATGAGTGGTGTATCTCAAATGTTGCCATTCGTTATCGGTGGTGGTATCATGATTGCCCTTGCCTTCTTGATTGATGGTGCTTTGGGTGTTCCAAATGAAAACCTTGGTAATCTTGGTTCCTACCATGAACTAGCTTCTATGTTCATGAAAATTGGTGGTGCAGCCTTTGGCTTGATGCTTCCAGTCTTTGCAGGTTATGTTGCCTACTCTATCGCTGAAAAACCAGGTTTGGTAGCTGGTTTCGTGGCTGGTGCTATTGCCAAAGAAGGTTTTGCCTTTGGTAAAATCCCTTATGCTGCAGGTGGTGAAGCAACTTCAACTCTTGCAGGTGTCTCATCTGGTTTCCTAGGTGCCCTTGTTGGTGGATTTATCGCAGGTGCCTTGGTTCTTGCTATCAAGAAATACGTTAAAGTTCCTCGTTCACTTGAAGGTGCTAAGTCAATCCTTCTCTTACCACTTCTTGGAACAATCTTGACTGGATTTGTCATGCTAGCTGTTAACATCCCAATGGCAGCAATCAACACTGCTATGAATGATTTCCTAGGCGGTCTTGGAGGCGGTTCAGCTGTCCTTCTTGGTATCGTTCTTGGTGGAATGATGGCTGTTGACATGGGTGGACCAGTTAACAAAGCAGCTTATGTATTTGGTACAGGTACGCTTGCAGCGACTGTTTCTTCAGGTGGTTCTGTAGCCATGGCAGCAGTTATGGCTGGAGGAATGGTACCACCACTTGCTATCTTTGTCGCAACCCTTCTTTTCAAAGATAAATTTACCAAAGAAGAACGCAACTCTGGTTTGACAAACATCATCATGGGCTTGTCATTTATCACTGAAGGAGCGATCCCATTTGGTGCAGCTGACCCAGCTCGTGCGATTCCAAGCTTCATTCTTGGTTCGGCAGTAGCAGGTGGACTCGTTGGTCTTACTGGTATCAAACTCATGGCACCACACGGAGGAATCTTCGTGATTGCCCTTACTTCAAATGCCCTTCTTTACCTCGTTGCTGTCTTGGTAGGAGCAATCGTAAGTGGTGTGGTCTATGGTTATCTACGCAAACCACAAGCATAAAAAATAGAAAAATGAAAAGATTGTACCGTTTGGTGCAGTCTTTTTCTCTTTCCGAAATGCCTGTGAAATATGGTATAATAGAAGAATGGCAAACAAGAATACAAGTAAAACAAGACGGAGACCGTCTAAAGCAGAACTCGAAAGAAAAGAAGCGATTCAACGAATGTTGATTTCGTTGGGAATCGCCCTTTTATTGATTTTCGCAGCCTTCAAATTAGGGGCTGCAGGTATCACTCTTTACAATTTAATACGCTTGCTGGTGGGGAGCCTAGCTTATCTGGCAATATTTGCCCTCTTGATCTATCTCTTCTTTTTCAAGTGGATACGAAAACAGGAAGGCCTCCTATCTGGCTTTTTCATTATATTTGCAGGCTTGCTCCTGATTTTTGAGGCCTACTTGGTTTGGAAATATAGCTTGGACAAGTCGGTTTTAAAAGGAACTATGGCTCAGGTTGTGACTGATTTGACTGGTTTTCGAACGACCAGTTTTGCTGGAGGGGGCCTGATTGGAGTTGGCCTCTATATGCCAACCGCCTTTCTCTTTTCAAATATCGGCACTTACTTTATTGGTTCTATCTTGATTTTAGCAGGCGCTCTCCTAATCAGTCCTTGGTCTGTTTATGATATTGCTGAATTTTTCAGTAGAGGATTTGCCAAATGGAGGGAAGGACATGAGCGTCGAAAAGAGGAACGCTTTGTCAAGCAAGAAGAAAAAGCTCGTCAAAAGGCTGAGCAAGAGGCTATATTAGAACAAGAAAAGGCCGAAAAAGCCTTACTCGATTTGCCTCCTGTTGATATGGAAACAGGCGAAATTTTGACAGAGGAAGCTGTTCAGGGTCTTCCACCTATTCCAGAAGAGGAGTGGGTGGAACCAGAAATCATCCTGCCTCAAGCTGAACTTGAATTCCCTGAACAGGAAGATGGCTCTGACGATGAAGATGTTCAGGTCGATTTTTCAGCAAAAGAATCCCTTGAATACAAACTTCCAAGCTTACAACTCTTTGCCCCAGATAAACCTAAGGATCAGTCTAAAGAGAGGAAAATTGTCCGAGAAAATATCAAAATCCTAGAAGAAACCTTTGCCAGCTTTGGTATCAAGGTGACGGTGGAACGGGCTGAAATTGGCCCATCAGTGACCAAGTATGAAGTTAAGCCAGCAGTTGGTGTACGGGTCAACCGCATTTCCAATCTGGCAGATGACCTCGCTCTAGCCTTGGCGGCCAAGGATGTCCGAATCGAAGCACCCATTCCTGGGAAATCTCTCGTTGGAATCGAAGTACCCAACTCCGAGATTGCAACTGTGTCTTTCCGCGAACTATGGGAACAATCTCAAACGAAAGCAGAAAATCTCTTGGAAATTCCTTTAGGGAAGGCTGTTAATGGTACCGCAAGAGCTTTTGACCTTTCTAAAATGCCCCACTTGCTCGTCGCGGGTTCAACGGGTTCAGGGAAGTCAGTAGCAGTTAACGGCATTATCGCCAGTATTCTCATGAAAGCGAGACCAGACCAAGTTAAATTTATGATGGTCGATCCCAAGATGGTTGAGTTATCCGTTTACAATGATATTCCCCACCTCTTGATTCCAGTCGTGACCAATCCACGCAAAGCCAGTAAGGCTCTGCAAAAGGTCGTGGATGAAATGGAAAATCGTTATGAACTCTTTGCCAAGGTGGGAGTTCGGAATATTGCAGGCTTTAATACTAAGGTAGAAGAGTTTAATGCCCAGTCTGAGTACAAGCAAATTCCGCTGCCACTCATTGTCGTGATTGTAGATGAGTTGGCTGACCTTATGATGGTGGCCAGCAAGGAAGTAGAAGATGCTATCATCCGTTTGGGACAGAAGGCGCGTGCCGCTGGGATTCACATGATTCTTGCAACCCAGCGTCCATCCGTTGACGTCATTTCTGGTCTGATCAAGGCCAATGTCCCATCTCGAGTGGCTTTTGCGGTATCATCAGGTACAGATTCCCGAACTATCTTGGATGAAAATGGAGCAGAAAAACTGCTTGGCCGAGGGGACATGCTCTTTAAACCGATTGATGAAAATCATCCAGTTCGTCTCCAAGGCTCCTTTATCTCGGATGATGATGTTGAACGCATCGTAAACTTCATCAAGGCTCAGGCAGATGCGGACTACGATGAGAGTTTTGATCCAGGTGAGGTTTCTGAAAATGAAGGAGAATTTTCAGATGGTGAAGCTGGTGGAGATCCGCTTTTTGAAGAAGCCAAGGCTCTAGTCATTGAGACCCAGAAAGCCAGCGCATCCATGATTCAGCGTCGTTTGTCAGTTGGATTTAACCGTGCGACCCGTCTCATGGAAGAGCTTGAGATGGCAGGTGTCATTGGTCCAGCTGAAGGTACCAAACCAAGAAAAGTATTGCAACAATAAATTTCTCTCTGTCACTTATAGTGAGTTAAACAAAAGATAAAATTGGATAGGACAATCGTGAGAATTTATTGACAAAGTCATCATTTGATGGCTTTTTTCTATATTATAGTATATCTAATCTAGAATAGTACAATGCCACTTCTAAAACATAAAATTGATTTGAATTTCTCAATAAACTTGTTCACATCTTATTTCAATCTACTATACTATATATCAAGATGAAACGGATTTAGAATTTCTTTTAGATATATGAAGACTCCCCCTATAGTTTCTAGTGAAGGTTGATTTTTCACTAGAAACTATAAGGGGAGCTTTTGTACTTAAGTATGAGATTGATTTCTCTCTTTTGTTTTATTAAAATGCATAGCTTACTTTTTAGTGGGCATCAGCTATTGTATTCTCCAGATGTTAGCTGACATCAATATACTGCTGCTTAAAATTTTGAGAGTTTTGTAGATTTTGAGTTTAGTTTCTGTTTACTCACCAAAGAAAAATGGTGGGGTGAATTTTTTCAGTTCTTCAAAGCATTTTTGAGCAGCCTCTGCATCTTCACAGATGACCAGACAGACATCGTCACCAGAGAGGGTAGCGATAGCGTCAGGGAAGTTCAAAGCATCAATGATAGAACCAAAGGATTGAGCAAGTCCAGGAAGGGTTTTTAGTAGGACTTGGTTCTGAACTGGGCGCATCAAGACGAGAGCATCTTCCATGTAGATTTCAAGACGTTTTTCCCATTTTGAGATGGAACCAGTATTGAGAACGTAGTAGGAATTATCTTCCTCACGCACCTTTGAGAGATTCATACTTTTAATATCTCTCGAAAGTGTAGCTTGTGTAACTTGAATGTCATTATCGGCAAGAAGAGATTGTAACTCAGCTTGTGTATGAATCTTATTTTTCGTTACAAGAGCTCGTATGAGTTGGTGTCGGTGTTCAGATTTATTCATATAATGTTACTCCTTGTACTAGGTACAGAAAGCGTGGACTGAACGAGATCGTCAGTCGGGTGGTAAACGGTATTGTCACGTATGATGATTTCAAAGTCAGTAGTAATTTAGAACGATACGGAGAGAATCTCCTGCTTTTAACTTGTCACTAGTTGGGTGAAGATGAATGGGAGTCTTACCCGTTCATCAACATGGCTGTTCCCTACTAACAGTAAATCATTCAATTTTGGTAGCATTTTGTCACGGCTTGTTGTGAATCTACGCTAAATGGCAATTCACATAGCTTGTCCAACATGTGGTGTGGTAGCGTGTATGATAGAGGGTTACACATGTTGGTTATGGGGCGGTATCTTTTGTTCAAGCTCCAGTAGTAGGGCTTCTAACAGCCTTTATTTGAACTGGATTTGATACCAAGTTGTAGTTTCTTTCGACTGTTCAAGTGGAGGTTACTGATTATAGGAAGGCAAATGGTCACGTAATTAAGCTTTCCTTGGAAAATTTCAACACTGAAAGTCTGATATTATACCTTTTGACAAGGTAGGATAAGAGTAGACCGTTCAAGATCGACAGTCAGGTGGTAAGCGGTATTGTCACGGATCGTGATTTCAAAGTCAGTAGTATAGAGAACTAAACGGAGAGTGTCTCCTTCTTTTAGCTTGTAAATAGTTGGTTGCAGTTCAAATTGGACATCCATCCATTCATCTGCAGTAATATCCTCTACCAACAGTAAATCATTTTTATTTTGTAAATTGAGGTAGCCTTTTGTCACGACTCGTTGTGTATTTGCACTAAATGGCAATTCACAGAGATTTTCCAGCATGTGATAGCGACCGTTGTCAATGGTTCTAGCACTTAAAATAGCTGGGTAAGGCTGTAGGTATTTCTTTTGTCCAAATTCTAGCAGTTGGGCTGATAAGAGCCCCTTGTTGGTGCTGGATTTGATACGAAGCTTGAGCTGAGCGCGACCGTTCAGGTGGAGATCTTTAGTCACAGGCAGGTCAATAGTAATTTGATTGGCTTTCCCTTGATAGAGTTCCGTATTGAAGGTCTGGTATGTCTTACCATAGCGCTCAAAATCCTTATCTGGGTACTGGTTTTGAATGATTTGCTCTTCTTGACCAAGTGAGTAGGTTTCAAAGTTTTCTTGCTCACCGAAGTTATCAAGTGATAACCAAGTCTGAGGAGCGGTATTGTCCTGCCAAATAACGATCGGAAGTTGAAAATCTGTTTCTTGCCCCAATAATTTCTTAGTCAATAAGGCGTTCATAGATTCACGGAAGTCAATGGACTGCCAGTTGTTCATATAAACATGGGCACCATTATGGAAAAAGAGATGCTTGTTTATATGAGTAGGTAGAGCATGGAACATCTGATAAACATGAAGTGGTTTGACATTCCAATCCTGAGAACCATGGGTAAAGACAACCTCTGCCTTTACTTTATGGGCATTGAGCAGATAGTTTCGGTTATGCCAAAACTGATTGTAGTCGCCAGTCTTACGATCAAGTTGTTCTTTTACTTTTTCCAAATCAGCTTGGTGAGCCTCATTACCACGAATATAGTCGCCAGCCAAGAGATTACGAGAATAGGTTAGTTCAGCAAGGGAGTCAAAATCCTCACCTGGATAACCGCCTGGGCTAGTTACCAGACCGTTTTCACGATAATAGTTGTACCATGAAGAAATGCCAGCTTCGGCAATGATTACTTCTAAACCATCGACGCCTGTAGTCGCCAGACCATTGGACATGGTACCTAGATAAGAAAGTCCAGTTGTGGCTACTTTTCCATTTGACCAGTCAGCCTTGACTTGACGCTGGCGCGTGTGGTCGGTAAAGGCACGGCAACGACCATTGAGCCAGTCGATGACATTTTTATAAGCTTCGATTTGTTGGTAGTCTCCGTTAGTCATGAAACCAGTAGAGTCTTTGGTACCAACACCTGACACATAGAGATTAGCAAACCCTCGTGGAAGGAAGTAGTCGTTGAGTGTATAGCTAGCGTTGATGTGCGTTAGTTTTTCCTCAGCTTCTGACACTAGTTCAGCTTGACCTTGAGGTTGGACGAGATTTAGTTGAGGTTTCTCTAGCTCGATCTTGTGAGCAGACTTAACCTCAAGCTCACCCTCCATCTTGTAGAGAGCCTTGTCACTAGCCTTGTCATTTGTTCCCTGATGATAGGGACTGGCCGTCATGATAGCAGGGATTTGCCCGTCATAACGAGGACGAATAATGCTGACCTTGACTAAGTCAGGTAACCTCTTTTGGTCAGTATCCACACGAGACTCAACGTAGACCACTTCTCGAATGACATCGTGGCTAGAAAAAGTAGCCAAACTCTTGCCGTTAAAGTAGTGATAGTCATTATCCTCCGGAATAAGACCGTCACTGACTAGTTGGTCGATAAGAGTGTTCCCCTTTTTGGTACGAGTATTTAGTAACTGATAGAGATTTTCAATCAAGTTACCATATGTAATGGGAAATCCAGTCTCTTTACGAAAAACATCACTATCTTCGAAGTCAACCAAATAAGAAAAGCCTAAAAGCTGAAAAGCAACAGTATAAAAAATATCTGCTGTCAGTTCATCTTCTGATTGAAAAAATGTCAGCAGGTCTGTTTTTTTATCAGCTGCTAGGATGGAAAGTGGGTAGTTGGTGTCTTGATAAGTGAAAAAGAAACGACTTAGAAAAGACTCCAACAGCTTTTTATTTGTTGACTCAGATGGAAAATCAAATCCATACTTTTTTAATTCATATAAAATAGTATCTCTTGGAAGTGATAAATAGCTGAATTGATTAAAGCGCATAAAACCTCCTTGTAAAATAATAATTAAGGTTATTATATCAAAAAAATAGGAGAAAGGGAATCATTAAGTGAGAAAGAAATTAATTAAAGAATAATGAATATTATTTATATGAAAAACAGGTACAACTCTATAGTTCAAAACAAATTATCATAGTAAATAGATTAACTGAATGTGTCTTTCTATTTTAAAAGATATATTCACTTCTTGGGATAAAAAAGTAAAAAAATTACCGGAGCATTTGATTCTTTAAATGTATTTTTACTTTTTTCGTTCAAAAAATTTTACTTTAAGGATAAAATATAGACAGGAGTCAATGCTTTTGTCTTTCTCTTTTTGAAAAATGGTATAATATAGTGAGAAGGATAGAGGAGAAGTGTAAATTGATCGCACAACTAGATACAAAAACAGTCTATAGTTTTATGGAGAGTGTTATTTCAATAGACAAGTACGTGAGAGCAGCTAAAGAATATGGCTACACCCATTTGGCTATGATGGATATTGACAATCTTTATGGGGCTTTTGACTTTCTAGAGGTTACAAAAAAATACGGTATTCATCCTTTACTAGGGCTTGAAATGACTCTTTTAGTGGATGAGCAGGAAGTGAATCTGCGCTTTTTAGCTCTATCTAGTGTGGGCTATCAGCAGTTGATGAAGCTTTCAACAGCCAAGATGCAGGGTGAGAAAACTTGGTCTGTCCTGTCCCAGTACCTAGGGGATATCGCAGTTATTGTACCTTATTTTGATGGCTTTGAGTCGTTGGAACTAGGCTGTGATTACTATATTGGGGTTTACCCAGAAACACTAGCCAGCGAATTTCATCATCCAATCTTGCCCCTTTATCGGGTCAATGCCTTTGAAAGCAGGGATAGAGAAGTTCTACAAGTGTTAACAGCGATTAAAGAAAACTTACCGCTTAGAGAAGTTCCCTTACGCTCACGACAAGATGTCCTTATATCAGCAAGTTCTTTAGAGAAACTGTTCCAAGAACGTTTTCCGCAAGCCTTGGACAATTTAGAAAAACTTATTTCAGGTATTTATTATGATTTGGATACTAGTTTGAAACTGCCTCGCTTTAATCCAGCGCGACCAGCAGTAGAAGAATTGAGAGAACGTGCTGAGCTGGGACTTGCTCAGAAGGGTTTGACTAGTAAAGAATATCAAGACCGTCTAGACCAAGAATTGGCTGTTATTCATGATATGGGCTTTGATGATTATTTCTTGGTTGTCTGGGATTTGCTGCGTTTTGGACGTTCGAATGGCTATTATATGGGAATGGGACGAGGTTCCGCAGTTGGTAGCTTGGTTTCCTATGCTTTAGACATTACAGGGATTGACCCAGTAGAGAAAAATCTGATTTTTGAACGTTTCCTCAATCGTGAACGTTATACTATGCCTGATATTGATATTGATATTCCAGATATTTATCGTCCAGATTTTATCAGGTATGTTGGTAATAAATACGGCAGTAAACATGCTGCACAAATCGTTACTTTTTCAACCTTTGGTGCCAAGCAAGCTTTACGTGATGTTTTGAAGCGTTTTGGTGTGCCAGAGTATGAATTGTCCGCAATTACTAAGAAAATCAGTTTTCGTGATAATCTCAAGTCAGCCCATGAGGGAAATCTCCAGTTTCGTCAGCAAATCAATAGTAAGTTAGAATACCAAAAAGCCTTTGAGATTGCTTGCAAGATAGAGGGCTATCCAAGACAAACCTCTGTCCATGCGGCTGGTGTTGTCATTAGTGACCAAGACTTGACCAACTACATCCCTCTAAAGCATGGTGATGAAATTCCACTGACTCAATATGATGCTCATGGAGTTGAAGCTAGTGGGCTTTTGAAGATGGACTTTCTGGGACTACGAAATTTGACCTTTGTCCAGAAGATGCAAGAATTACTTGCTGAAACAGAAGGGATTAAGATAGCTATCAACGAGATTGATTTGGAAGACAAAGAAACGCTAGCTCTTTTTGCTTCTGGCAATACAAAAGGTATCTTTCAATTTGAGCAACCTGGTGCCATTCGCTTGCTTAAGCGTGTGCAGCCAGTCTGCTTTGAAGATGTCGTAGCAACTACTTCTCTAAATCGACCGGGTGCTAGTGACTATATCAATAATTTTGTGGCAAGAAAGCATGGGCAGGAAGAAGTGACTGTTTTGGATCCAGTGCTGGAGGATATTTTGGCTCCAACTTATGGCATTATGCTCTATCAGGAGCAGGTTATGCAGGTTGCTCAGCGTTTTGCTGGATTTAGTCTTGGGAAAGCCGATATTTTGCGTCGGGCTATGGGGAAAAAGGATGCTTCTGCCATGCATGAGATGAGGGCATCCTTTATCCAAGGAGCATTAGAAGCTGGCCATACTGCGGAAAAGGCAGAGCAGGTCTTTGATGTTATGGAGAAGTTTGCAGGTTATGGTTTTAACCGTTCTCATGCCTATGCATACTCAGCCTTGGCTTTCCAGTTGGCCTATTTCAAAACACATTATCCAGCGATTTTTTATCAGGTCATGTTGAATTCTTCCAACAGTGATTACTTAATGGATGCCCTAGAAGCAGGATTTGAAGTAGTTCCTCTGTCAATTAACACCATTCCTTATCATGATAAAATTGCCAATAAGTCTATCTATCTAGGTTTGAAATCGATTAAGGGGGTCATCAAAGATTTGGCGCTTTGGATTATTGAAAATAGACCCTATTCTAACATTGAAGATTTTGTAGCTAAATTACCTGAGAATTATCTGAAACTTCCTCTGCTAGAACCTTTGGTAAAAGTTGGCCTTTTCGATTCATTTGAAAAAAATCGTCAAAAAGTATTCAATAATTTAGCTAATCTATTTGAATTTGTGAAAGAGTTAGGTAGCTTGTTCGGTGATACAATTTATAGCTGGCAAGAATCGGAAGATTGGACAGAGCAAGAAAAATTTTATATGGAACAGGAGCTTTTAGGGATAGGTGTTAGCAAACATCCCTTACAAACTATTGCAAGTAAAGCTATTTACCCAATTATCCCAATCGGAAATTTGTCAGAAAATAGCTATGCTATTATTTTGGTTGAAGTTCAGAAAATAAAAGTGATTCGTACCAAAAAGGGTGAAAATATGGCCTTCTTACAGGTAGATGATAGTAAGAAAAAATTGGATGTTACCCTCTTTTCAGACTTATATCGACAGATTGGGCAGGAAGTAAGAGAGGGAGCATTCTACTATATCAAAGGGAAAGTCCAGTCACGTGATGGACGTCTGCAAATGATTGCACAAGAAATAAGAGAAGCAGTGGCTGAGCGCTTTTGGATTCAGGTGAAAAATCATGAATCGGATCAAGAAATTTCACGTATTTTAGAGCAATATAAAGGCCCAATTCCAGTCATCATCAGGTATGAAGAGGAACGGAAAACCATTATATCTCCTCAGCATTTTGTAGCTAAATCTGATGAATTAGAAGCGAAATTAGGTGGAATCGTTATGAAAACGATTTATCGCTAAAAATACGGAAAATAGAAGAATTTTAAAATCAAATGTGGTATAATCAATAAGAATGTTAAAAGAAAAAGGAGCATAAACCAATATGAAACGTATTGCTGTTTTGACTAGTGGTGGAGACGCCCCTGGTATGAACGCTGCTATCCGTGCAGTTGTTCGTCAAGCAATTTCAGAAGGAATGGAAGTGTTTGGTATCTATGACGGATATGCTGGTATGGTTGCCGGTGAAATTCATCCCTTAAATGCGGCTTCAGTAGGAAACATCATTTCTCGTGGTGGTACCTTCCTTCACTCAGCTCGTTATCCAGAGTTCGCTCAACTTGAAGGGCAACTTAAAGGGATTGAGCAATTGAAAAAACACGGCATTGAAGGTGTAGTTGTTATCGGTGGTGACGGTTCTTACCACGGCGCTATGCGTTTGACTGAGCATGGTTTCCCAGCTATCGGTCTTCCAGGTACAATTGATAACGATATCGTTGGTACTGATTTCACAATCGGTTTTGACACAGCGGTTACGACTGCTATGGACGCTATCGATAAGATTCGTGATACATCATTAAGTCACCGTCGTACTTTTGTCATCGAAGTTATGGGGCGTAACGCTGGTGATATCGCTCTTTGGGCGGGTATCGCAACTGGTGCTGATGAAATTATCATCCCTGAAGAAGACTTCAAAATTGAAGATATCGTAGCAAGTATCAAAGCTGGCTATGAATGTGGTAAAAGACACAATATCATCGTTTTGGCAGAGGGTGTTATGTCAGCAGATGAATTTGCTCAAAAACTAAAAGAAGCTGGAGATACGACCGATCTTCGTGTGACAGAACTTGGACATATTCAACGTGGTGGTTCTCCAACTGCGCGTGACCGTGTATTGGCGTCACGTATGGGTGCCCATGCTGTTAAACTTCTTAAAAAAGGTATCGGTGGTGTTGCGGTAGGTATTCGTAACGAAAAAATGGTTGAAAATCCAATTCTTGGTACTGCAGAAGAAGGAGCATTGTTTAGTTTGGCAGCAGACGGTAAGATTATTGTAAATAATCCACACAAAGCTGATCTTGACCTGTCACAATTGAACAATTGCTTGTCATAATTCATAATTTAGTTAATAAGACCAAAAGGTCATATATATAAAGGAGTCACAAAAAATCATGAACAAACGTGTAAAAATCGTTGCAACCTTAGGGCCTGCGGTAGAAATCCGTGGTGGTAAAAAATTTGGTGATGACGGATACTGGAGTGGAAAACTTGATGTTGAAGCTTCTGCTAAAAACATTGCTAAATTGATTGAAGCTGGAGCTAACACATTCCGTTTCAACTTCTCACACGGTGACCATCAAGAACAAGGTGACCGTATGGCAACTGTTAAACTTGCTGAAAAACTTGCAGGTAAAAAAGTTGGTTTCCTTCTTGATACTAAAGGACCAGAAATCCGTACAGAATTATTCGAAGGCGATGCTAAAGAATACTCTTACGTAACTGGTGAAAAAATCCGTGTTGCTACTAAACAAGGTATCCAATCAACTCGTGAAGTGATTGCTTTGAACGTTGCTGGTGCCCTTGATATCTACGATGATGTTGAAGTTGGTCACCAAGTTTTGGTTGACGATGGTAAACTCGGTCTTCGTGTTTTCGCAAAAGACGATGCAACTCGTGAATTTGAAGTAGTCGTTGAAAATGACGGTGTTATTGCTAAACAAAAAGGTGTAAACATCCCAAACACTAAAATTCCTTTCCCAGCTCTTGCTGAACGTGATAACGCTGATATCCGTTTCGGTTTGGAACAAGGTATCAACTTCATCGCGATTTCATTTGTACGTACTGCAAAAGACGTTGACGAAGTTCGTGCAATCTGTGAAGAAACTGGAAATGGACATGTTCAATTGTTCGCTAAAATCGAAAACCAACAAGGTATCGACAACTTGGATGAAATCATCGAAGCTGCTGATGGTATCATGATTGCTCGTGGTGACATGGGTATCGAAGTACCGTTCGAAATGGTTCCAGTTTACCAAAAAATGATTATCAAGAAAGTTAATGCTGCAGGTAAGGTTGTTATCACTGCAACAAACATGCTTGAAACAATGACTGAAAAGCCACGTGCAACTCGTTCAGAAGTATCAGACGTATTTAACGCTGTTATCGACGGTACTGACGCTACAATGCTTTCAGGTGAGTCTGCAAATGGTAAATACCCTCTTGAGTCAGTAACTACAATGGCTACAATTGATAAGAATGCTCAAACTCTTCTTAGCGAATACGGACGTTTGAACTCAGATTCATTTGAACGTAACTCTAAGACAGAAGTAATGGCTTCAGCGGTAAAAGATGCTACTAACTCAATGGATATTAAATTGGTTGTAACTCTTACTAAGACAGGTCACACTGCACGTTTGATTTCTAAATACCGTCCAAATGCTGATATCTTGGCATTGACATTCGACGAATTTACAGAACGTGGCTTGATGTTGAACTGGGGTGTTATCCCAATGTTGACAGATGCTCCATCATCAACTGACGATATGTTCGAAATTGCTGAACGTAAAGCGGTAGAAGCAGGTCTTGTTGAATCAGGTGATGATATCGTTATCGTTGCTGGTGTACCAGTAGGAGAAGCTGTTCGTACAAATACAATGCGTATCCGTACAGTTCGCTAATTAAAAGATAAATAGTCTATCATATCAAGCTTCTAGCCTGTATGATGGGCTATTTTTCGGCTCTTTGTCAACTGTAGTGGGTTGAAGAAAAGCTAAGCTCGAGAAAGGACCCATTTCGTCCTTTCTTTTTTGATATTCAGAGCGATAAAAATCCGTTTTTTGAAGTTTTCAAAGTTCCGAAAACC